>JAJYDP010000100.1 GCA_021777365.1 Chloroflexota bacterium
ACTCCCTCGCCGGCCCCACGATCTTCCGCTCCGCGCACTCCCATGCCGCGGGCGTCCTCGACGGGATCCGCCACTGGACTGCGGAGCCAGGGTGAGCGCGACCCTCATCGATCCGCGAGAGACGAACAAGGCGGGCGCCAGGTCTGCCGCGGTGCCCTCGCCGTGGCTCCGCCCCCGGGCGGTGGGCCGTGTCCGGCGGTCGTCTTCGTGGTCGTGCTCACGCTGGCCGTGGCCACGACGTCGCCATTCCAAGCGGTCCTGTTCACGCTCGAGGTGGCACTGCTCAGGACCCTCGCGCTGGTCGTCGACGATCCCACCTGAAATCGCCCCTGCTGCGCGCCCGGAACCTCCCGATTCCGGCACTCAGCCAGAGGCTGTTCGCAGCCGTCTGTGAACGAGGTCTCCTACTCGACCACATGTGTCCGCGGCCGCAGCGAGTCGCGGAACGTCCGAATGGCGACCGGCACTTCCTCGGCAGACAGGATGCCCTGGTCCAATGCGTCGGCCGCCTCGTCGGGGGTGCCGACCCACTGGACGTAGTGGAAGAGCCGCCCGCGCCGTTCGACGAACACCAGAGAGGTGTCGCGGCTGTATCTCTCGGTGATGTACCGCAACAGCATGTGCGGAATCTCCACTCGCTCGCCGGTCTCAAGGTACGCCTCCACGAACCTGGCGCCGGTACGACCGAAGGTGTTGATCTTCCCCCACTTGGTTGGCACGTCAGGCTCCTTTGCGGACGGGCAGGCTCGTGACTCGAACGGTGCGATCGGGCTCGCGGGGAGGACGGCCGTGCGCCGGTCGACTACTCCTCGGGTGCACCACTCGCCGCCAGGGTCTCCGGGTGGCGTTCCCTCTCCGACTCAGCCAACGCGGGCGTGAGGGCCGTGGCTCGCGGGCCGTGGCACCAGTCGAGGACGGCGGTGACGCCTGCGGGGTCACGCAGGCGCACGAACTGTTCGTCGACCTGTTCGATGTGGAACCACCCGTAGTGCAACGTCACACGGGTCCCATCGTCCGCCACGATGGCGAGCCCGTTTCGACCGGCAGCCAGCCCGACCTGGGTGCCCACAGTGAGCCGGCCCGAGGGCGCCTCGCGCACGAGCCAGTGCCCGAGCTCCTGGGAGCTGGCCGGTGCGGTAGCGGCCGGCAGGTCCGATCCGCAGCGTTGGCAGAACCGCGCGTTGGCAACCCAGGGTGCGCCGCACCATGGGCAGAAGAGTCGCTGCGGCGCGCTCGCTCGTCCCGAAGCTGGCGATATGCGAGTGGCGGAAGTCGGGGATGTCGTCGCCACCGCGGGAGACGAGGCTGCGGGCCAGCGCCCCTCAGGGGCGTCCAGAGCGAGCTCGACGGCACGCTGGTTCGCCCGTTCTTGGATCTCACGGACCACCAGAAAGCCCAGGCATGCCGACGCAGCGAGGCAAGCGCCCGTCAATGCGAACAGGCCGAGGCTCCCCCGGACGGACTCCACCGTGGCCGTGGGGCTGTTCACCATGGCGCGGGCGAACCTTTCCCCGAGGCCCCCCAGGATCCACGTTAGCCACCACGCGACCACGATCCCGCCCCCACTGAAATGGGACGCGGTGGCGAGCCGATCATGGACGTCACGCACCACGGTGTAGGGCTTCCACAGGAAGGCGAGCGGGACGAACCACCAGCCGATCGCCCACCGGGGGCTGTCGTAGGGTGTGCCGCCGCCCAGCGGCGGCACATTCTCGACGCTCCGGCTGAGCCAGGCGATGAACGCGACGGCGAGGGCCATCGCGCTCACCAGGAAGAGGCTGTCCGCGGTGTCGGCATCCGCCACCCAACGCTCAACCTCCGTCTGCGAATACGAGACGCCCCTGGCCACCCGGTCGGCGAGGTCGTAGCCCGCCCCGGCGATGGCCGTCTCGTAGACGCAGGTCAGAGCCGTGACGCCGAATAGCGCCTTCGACCACGTTGCCCGGGTGCGGCCACTCCGGTAGCCCGGGGACGTCCAGCGCCCTGACGGGAGCGCCGTATCAACTGCGGCCACGGATCTCTCCTTCACCGGTCTCAAGAGACCAGACCCATGACTCCCGCCAGCGATACCACAGGCGGGATCCAGAAGAGCGCTGCCCAGAGCCCGGCAGCGATCCCAAAGGCCGGCGCAGGTGAGTAGTCAGGGGGAACGCGTCCGAGCCGGTACGCGATCGCTCCGGGTATCAGGGATCCGATGAACCACGCGACTAAATCGGCGGGGAACCACACGAACCAGAGGATGGCTGCGCCGGCGACGAAACCGAGCACACTGAACACGTCCCGCCCCTCCATGCGTCGCGCAGCAGTGATCCGAGTCGGACAGCCGTGGCGTCTTGGGCGGCGACCACGTCCGGCGCCGGCTGGCGACGCGCCCGAACTGTCACGCTTGTGCGGTGGCAGTGATGTGTCAAGGGCCATAAGGCGTCGCCTTGGGCGCTCCACCCGCCCCTCCTTTCGGACCGGTCCGGGCGGGGGCTCTCCGCCGCACGAATGCGGGGCCGGCGCGAGGGCCCCCTTCTGGTCCGTCGGCTCGGCCCGATGGGCAGGTCCAGACGAACGCCGCGCGACCCCTGGCGGCGTAGAATCGGGCCCCGATGGGTCCTGCCAGAGTCGCCCGGCTCGGTTCGCTCGTTGTGATCGTCTTGCTGGCCGCCTGCGCCGCCTCGCCGTCACCCGCCCCCACCGCGAGCCCGACGCTGCGCACCGCCGGCTCCACCTTTGCGCTGCTGGCGCTTCCGAGCGCGCCTCCGGGCTGCAGCGATCCGGCGCTGCTGGCCGATCCACCGGGCATGGGCCCGGTCGATCCGCGCGGCATCGGCTACACCGACGAGTTGATCAGCACGGCGAGACGCTGGCTGACATCGACGGGTGACCCCCGGATCGCCGGCCATCTGCTCGTGCCGGCCGGCGTGACCGAGTCGAACGGCAGCGCGCTCGTCACCTTCCACGACTATGACACCGGCGCGCAGGTCCGCGTGGCCCTCGCCGCGACCGGCGCGCATCCGCACGCGCTCCGCGTCGAGGATCGGCGGTCTACCCCGACCGGCCTCTCGCCCTACGAGCGGGTCTGCTTCGAGGCGGCCGTGGAGGCTGATGCGGCGACGGTCGTGTGGCTCGGCGCGGACGTGAGCACGGCCTCCCGGCTCGAGTTCAGCCAGTTCGCCGTGGCCCCGTGTCCGACCGAGCCCGGCTTCTGCGGCTCCGCTGTGGTCATGAGCCCGAACGCATCCTACCCGTACCCGCCGCATATCACGGTGGACCTGCGGACCGCGCGCGTCATCCGCTACGGTAGCTGAGCGTCGCTGCTGGAGGGGTCAACCCGCCGCTGCTACACGCTGACCGACACCTCGCGCCACGATGCGGACCCACACTCGTAAAGGCTCGGCTCTACTCCTCTCGCCCCGACCAGATCAGACGCGTGGAGACCAGTGCCCGGACCGGATGACCGCTCGGTCGCCAGGGCCGTCTCCACCAGGCTGTGGGCTACGCGGATACCGCCACGGCGGCCTCACGGGCGGCATTTCCGATCGTGAGTCCGTGCCCGGCCACCCTTCCGGCGAGCACCTCATCAACCTGTGCGTGATGCGATCAACGACTGGTCGTCATCCCCAACCAGGAAGATGCGGTTGGCCGGAGCGGCCAGGAGCAGTGCGAGCCGCAGCTGGCTGCGGTCCACGTCCTGGACCTCATCGACCAGCAACTGGGCGCACCGGCCTCGCCACCGGGCGAGGAGGGCCGCGTCGTCGGCCAGCGCGACCAGCGCGCGCCGGACGAGATCGTCGAAGTCGAGCCCGCGCCGTTCGACAAGGGCGGACTCGTACCGCAGGAACGCCCGGACGACGGGGCCGGCGGGTTCGCCCCGACCCTCCGCTGCCTCGACCTCCCGTGCCAGCCGGGCCGTGTCCACGGCCAGGTCGAGCTTGAGACGCGAGAATCCGTCGTCGAGACGCTGGAACTCGGGCGCGGAGAGCTCGCCCTCGATCTCGCGCAGGAGGACACGCCGGTCGACGAGCGGGTCGACGGGCTGACCGGCGTCGATCAGGATCTCGCGGCCGAGCGCGTGAAAGGTCCGGACTCGAACCCCGTCGGGGGGATGGCCGAGCGGCTCGAGAGCCGCCGCGACGCGCTCGCCGAGTTCATCGGCGGCGCGCTTGTTGAACGTCACGGCGCAGACGTCCTCGGGCGGAGTTCCGGTCCCGACGAGCCAGGCGATCCGCGCGACGAGCGTGGTGGTCTTGCCGCTCCCGGCCGGGGCGACGCACAGCACGGGCCCGGGCGGGGCGGTCGCCGCGGCGCGCTGGTCCGGCGCGAGACGGGCCAGGCGTTCCTCGACCGCCGGATGCAGCGGCATGCAGGAATGGTGAAGGTCTGCCCTCAGTGACGACTCATCGACGGCTTGCCGCGGGATCACCCGCGGCTTCACGGGGTCGCGGAGACTACCCAAACGGGTAGGAGCCGACTATCCTGTCCGGCAGGGGGGAGCGAGGTGCGCCCGGGTGCCCAAGGGCGGGCGTCGTGGCCCGTCCATCCCCGGGCGCAGACGGCGGACACGCGTCCCTTCCGCCAGGGGAGGTGCTCGATGCATCGTTCCATGGGCCTGCGCCGGCTGGCGCTGGTCGGTGCCGTGGTGCTCGTTGGCGGCTTGATACCGGGCCGGCCACCACACGCCGTCGCCGCGTCCACGGTCACCTTCACGATCCTCCACACGAACGACTTCCACGGGCAGCTGGAAGCGTCGGGCAGCAACCCCGGGATGGCCCGAGTCGCGGCCGTTGTGAACGGCGTCCGCGACTCCGTTGGCGCCAGCAACGTCCTGCTGGTGGATGCCGGGGACGAGATGCAGGGCTCCCTGCTCTCCAACCTGCAGAAGGGCGCCCCGACCATCGCGACGTTCAACACGATGGGGTACCAGGTGGCCACCTTCGGCAACCACGAGTTCGACTGGGGTCAGTCGGTGCTCGGTGACCGGACGACCCAGGCCACGTATCCCTTCGTCACGGCCAACATCGTGAAGAACGACACCGGCAACTGCTCGACGGCCGGCTGGACGAAGCCCGACTTCGCGGATGCGGCGTACGTCGTGCAGACCGTCGCCGGGGTGAAGGTGGCGTTCGTCGGCGTTACGACGCAGGAGACGCCGACCATCACGATAGCGTCGGCCACCGCCGGCCTCTGCTTCAAGGATCCGGCCGAGTCGATCAAGCACTACTACGCCGACATGACGGCCGCTGCCGACGTCATCGTGGTCCTGAGCCACCTCGGGTTCAACGACGGCGGCTACGGCTACGGCATCCCCGTGTACGGCGACAAGACCCTCGCCCAGAAGCTGATCGACGCCGGCAAGCCGGTGCCGCTCATCATCGGCGGGCACAGCCACACTGACCTTGGTCCGGTCGTGCAGTCGACGCCTCCGCTCGATCCGGCTCCCACGCCGCCGGCATACGCGGTGATCGGAAGCAAGACCTCGGTGGTCCAGGCCTACTACAGCGGACGCCGCGTGGGCGATGCGAGCCTGACGTTCGACCCGGTGAGCGGCAACGTGTCGGTCTCCTGGCAGAGCCTGGCCGTGAGCCCGAAGGGCGCCGAGGACGCCACCGTCAAGGACCTCGTCGCTACGTATGCGAACGATCCGGCCTACAAGGCTCTGATCAGCCAGCCCATCGGCTACACGCAGGTCGACCTGCTCCGGGACTACAACGGCGACAACATGATGGGCGACTTCGTCGACGACGCCATCTACAACGCGCTGAACACCGACGCGACGAGCGCCAACGACGTCGACCTGTTCTTCAACAACGCCGGTGGCATTCGGGTCGACTGGTGCGCCAGGCCCGATGGCTCCGGTGGGTACACCTGGAGCAGCACGCCGGCCGACTGCACGAAGTCGGGCGTCTGGTCTCACGACCCGATGCTGCTGAACTACGGGCAGATGTTCACCATCCTGCCCTTCGGCAACGCGACCGTCGTCGGGAGCATGACCGGCGCGCAGATCCTGCAGGTGCTGAACCAGAGCGCGACCCTGAACAAGGGTGCGATCCAGCCGGCGGGCGTCGAATACAAGTTCTACGCGTACAAGGACGCCAATCCCGGCCCACAGCCGTACGCCTGGGGCGCGTTCGACGCATGCGTGGTCAACAGGACCACGAAGGCCTGCGACCCGCTCGACCTGAACAAGACGTACCGGGTGGGGACGAACGAGTTCCTCGCCCCGGCGGGCGGTGACAACTACGCCGCGTTCAAGTACATGACCGGTATCTCCTACTGGGGCGACATGCTGAACCTCGTCGACCAGTACGTCGCGGACCACTACACGCAGGCCAACCCGTACAAGGGTCCGAACGGCGACGGGACACTGGACGGCCGGATCAGGCGCGATGGAACCGACACGCCGAACAGCGGCAGCATCGTGCCGATCACGATCCTGCACAATAACGACTCGCACGGGAACCTCGCCCAGGGCACGTACGTGGGTATGACCCAGCTGGCAACGCTGATCAGGCAGGAAGAGAAGCACAACCCGGGCCGGACGCTCCTGCTGAATGGCGGCGACCAGATCCAGGGCGACGCGATGATGTACTACTTCAAGACGTCGTACTCAGGCAAGGCCAGCGATGGCACCGTGCTTCCCGACACGCTGAAGACCAACCCGATGATGGCGGTCATGAACGCGCTCGGCTACGACGCGATGACCCTGGGGAACCACGAGTTCAACTTCGGCAGCAGCGTCTTCAAGGGCGTGCTGGGCCAGGCGGACTTCCCGATCCTCGGCGCCAACGTGTCGGACACGGGCGCGTATGGACTCGCGGCCGCTGACGGCGGGCAGGGTGTCAAGCCCTACATCGAAAAGGACCTCGGCGGGATCAAGGTCGCGATCCTGGGGATCACCAACCACCGGGTCCCGAACTACGAGCTCCCGAGCAACATCCAGGGCCTGACCTTCAGCAACCCGATCACGGTCGGCAAGCAGTACGCGCCCGAGCTGCAGGCCCGGGACGATGTGGTGATCGCGCTGACCCACATCGGGTTCACGACCAACCCGAAGAGCGTCGAGGTCGACAACAACGTCGACACCAATTTCGCGGCGGACGTCCCGGGGGTGGACGCCATCGTCGGCGCCCACAGCCACACGAACCCGGCCAGCCCGGAGGCTCCATACAAGTTCCTGCCGACGATCGTCGCCGGTCCTGACGGCGAACCGGTGATCATCAACCAGGCGTACCGCTACAACAACACGCTCGGCGAGGTCGTCCTGGGTGTTCTGCCCAAGATCACGGGCACGATTGCCGATGTTGGCACTCTCTTCTCCTGGGGCCAGATCGACAACGCTGGCGTCCGCGACAGCTTGCTCGCCAAGCTCTCGGCGATCCAGGCGTCACTCGGCAGCGGCCAGGTCAAGACGGCCGCCAACCAGCTCAACGCGTTCATCAACGCGGTCGATGCGCAGCGCGGCAAGCACGTCAGCGCCGCGGCCGCCGACCAGCTCGTCGCCGATGCACGCTGGATGATCGCCCACCAGGGTGGCTACGGCGTCGTCACCCGCGCGGGACAGTACATCTCGGTCAAGAGCGATACCCCCGAGGACCCGGCGATCAAGGCGATCGTCGACCCGTACGTCGCGGCCCTCAACACCTACCAGAACCAGACCGTGGGAGTCACCACCGCCCCCATCGACGCCCTCAAGGCGTTCACCCAGGAGACGACCGGCGCCAACCTTCAGGCGGACGCCTCCGTCTTCGAGCTCGCGAGGAACGGCATCACCGACGTGGACGTCCACCTGTCGGGCGCGATGACCAACAAGGCGGTCGCGACGGACGCGACGCCGCTGAACCCGGTCACCCTCAAGGTGTCCGACATGTTCACTCTGATGCCATACGAGAACTCGCTCGTGGTCCTAAAGATGAACGGACCGCAGATCAAGGCGGTTCTCGAGCGGGCCTATCGGAACTTCTACTACTACAAGTACGTGTCCGACTACGGCGGGTACTCGTACTACACGACGTGCATGATCGACACGAACTCGGTCGGCAAGATCACCTACAACGAGAAGACAGCATCTGGGGCGACGACCCCACCGCTGCCTGACGGGAACAATGTCGTGTCGCTCCAGATCAACGGCACGGCGGTCAATTTCAGCGATGCCACGAAGTACTACAACGTCTCGACCGTGAACTATCTGGCGGCCGGGTCGTGCAACTTCAACAACAATGGAGTCAGCCTCTGGCCGCTCAGCCAGATCGTCCACGACACGCAGTACTACGTTCGGGATGCGGTCATCGACTACATCAAGGACAAGGGAACCGTGTCGCCGGCGATCGAGGGGCGGCTCGTCTTCCAGGCGACCCCGTAGCCTCCCCGCCCGGGGCGCCTCGACGCCCGGGATCACGCACGAGCAGAGTGGCCCGGCGGCAACGCCGGGCCACCTTCACGCTGTCTGCCGCCGGCACGCATGCAGCGCGTGGTCCGCGGACGTGGTAAAGAGGCCGGAATACGGAGCACGGGGAGAGAGAGCATGAGCGAGACGCTTGCGAGCGTGGCCGACGTGCCCATGTGGATCGACGGGACAGGGGCGGTCGCGGCCGGCGGCGGCTGGATCGAGGTGGTGGACCCGGCGACGTCCCTCCCCATCGCCCGGGTGCCCGAGGGCGGTGCGGTCGAGGTGGATCGCGCCGTCGTGGCCGCACGGAGGGCCTTCGCGGACGGCTCGTGGTCGCGCGCGCTGCCGGCCGAACGCGCGGCCGTCCTGCTCCGCATCGCGGACCTCATGGAGGAGCATGGCGCCGAGCTGGCCGAGCTGGAGGCCCGCAACACGGGCAAGACGCTGCGCATGGCCCGCGACTTCGACCTCGCCGGCAGCATCGACAACGTCCGGTTCTTCGCCGGCACGGCCCGCAACCTGGAGGGGAAGGCGGCGGGCGAGTACATGCCGGGGATCACCAGCGTGCTGCGGCGCGAGCCCATCGGGGTCGTCGGGTCGGTGGCGCCCTGGAACTACCCCCTGCAGATGGCGGTCTGGAAGATCTTCCCGGCGATCGCCGCAGGCAACACCATCGTGCTCAAGCCCGCCACGCTCACGCCGCTGACCGCGATCCGCCTGGCCCAGCTGGCGACCGAAGCCGGGCTGCCGGACGGCGTGCTGAACGTCATCACCGGCCGGGGCGAGCTCGTCGGACCGGCACTCGTCGCGCATCCGCAGGTCGACATGGTGTCGCTCACGGGCGACACTCGGACGGGCGCCGAGATCATGCGGCATGCCGCGGATGGCCTGAAGCGCGTGCACCTGGAGCTCGGCGGCAAGGCCCCGTTCGTGGTGTTCGCGGACGCCGACCTGGAGGCTGCGGCGAACGGCGCGGTGGCGGCCGGGTTCATCAACGTGGGGCAGGACTGCACCGCGGCGACCCGGATCTACGTCGAGCGTGGCGCCTGCGGGCGCTTCCGCGCCCTGCTGCTCGAGCGGCTGGCGACCGTGCGCGTGGGCGATCCATTCGACGACGCGACCGACCTTGGGCCGCTGATCAGCCGAGGCCAGCGGGACCGGGTTGCCGGGTTCGTCGAGCGCGCGGTGGCCGCGGGCGCGAGCGTCACCGTGGGCGGCGGTCGGCCGGACGATCCGGCGCTGGCGGACGGCGCCTACTACCTGCCGACCGTGATCGAGGGCGCGCGGCAGGACGCGGAGATCACGCAGCGCGAGATCTTCGGCCCGGTGCTGGTGCTGCTGCCGTTCGACGACGAGCCCGACGCGGTGGCGCGGTCGAACGATGTCGACTACGGCCTGGCCGCCTCGGTCTGGACGAAGGACGTCCACCGCGCCCTGCGCATGGCCCGGGACCTGCACTTCGGAACCGTCTGGGTCAACGAGCACATCCCGATCGCTTCCGAGATGCCGCACGGCGGCTTCAAGCAGTCGGGGACCGGCAAGGACATGAGCCAGTACAGCTTCGACGAGTACACCATCGTCAAGCACGTGGCGCTGGAGCTCACAGGCGCGGTCCGCAAGCCCTGGCACGAGATCGTCTGGCGGGGTGGGCGGGGGTGAGATCCGGCTCGCCGATCGCCGCCGATCGAGATCGCCGACAGCTGGCGCGCCGCAGGAGGGAGCATGGCCGTGGGCCCGGGTCTCGTGCGTGGGCCTGCAGGTCGCTCGCGGGCCCGGGTCTCGTGCGTGGGCCCGGGTCTCGTGCGTGGGCCCGGGTCTCGTGCGTTCCCCCAGAGGCCGTTTTCGACGATCGATGAACAGCACCCGGATGGGATGAGGTTCTGCCAGGCGGCGGGTCTCCGCAGCGAGGGTCGGACCAGCGGCTCCGATCGGCTCCAGCGGCTCGTCCTGTCTCGCCGTCGCGATGCCTTCCATGCGACGGCGACGTTCGGCGCGACGGCGACGTTCGGCGGATGGCGCGCAACCGGTGCCGCGGTGCCGGGTCGCGCCGAGGTTCACCGGGCGCGCAGCGGCGCCTGAGGCCGACGACGTGTTCACTGATGGTGGAAAGTCTGATGGACGAGCGCGCCTGACGAGCGCGCCTGACGAGGGCACCAGGTGGACGAGCGCGCCTGACGAGGGCGCCTGACGAGGGCGCCTGACGAGGGCGCCTGACGAGGGCGCCTGACGAGGGCGCCTGACGAGGCCGCCTGACGAGGCCGCCTGACGAGGGCGCCCCCTGCCGCGCGTGGGCGTCGACACAAAGCCCACCCACCGCTGACGACGCGCACCAGGCGCTGCCGCGTGCGGGCGTGGCGCCGGCGGTCGGATGCCCTAGCATCTCTGCGTGACCCCCGAGCTCGAGGCGACCCTGGCGCGCCTTCCCGACCACCCCGGCGTGTACCTGTTCAAGGACGCGGCGGGCACCGTGCTGTACGTGGGCAAGGCCCAGAGCCTGCGCCACCGCGTGCGCAGCTACTGGCAGCGGCGCGGCGCGCGCGGCGGGAGCTGGGGCGTCTTCTCGGTCGACCAGGTCACGACTGTCGAGTGGACCCTCACCGACACCGTCAGCGAGGCGCTGCTGCTCGAGGCCAACCTGATCAAGCGGCACCAGCCCACGTACAACGCGCGGTTGAAGGACGACAAGAGCTACCCGTTCATCAAGGTCACGCTGGCCGACGACTTCCCGCGCATCGAGCGTACCCGCAGGCTCGTGCAGGACGGCAGCCGCTACTTCGGCCCCTACGCGTCGGTCACGAGCGTGGACAGCGCGATGGACCTTATCCGCCGCCTGTTCCCCTTCCGCACCTGCACCATCCCGATTCGGGACGGCGAGCGAGCCCTGCCCCGGCCCTGCCTCCTGTACGACATCAAGCGCTGTCAGGGACCGTGCATCCAGGTGATATCGAAGGGCGACTATCGCCACGACGTCGAACAGGTGATGCTGTTCCTCGAGGGGCGCCAGGAGCAGGTGACGCGCCATCTCCGCCGGGAGATGGAGGCGGCCTCCGGGGCGCTCGACTACGAGCGGGCGGCCTCGCTGCGCGACCAGCTGCGGGCGGTGGAGCGGACCACCGAGAGCCAGAAGATGGCGGCCTATGCGCGGACCCAGCAGGACGTGCTCGGGCTTGCGCGCGGCGCGGGTGAGGCCGCGGTGCAGCTGTTCGTCGTGCGG
>JAJYDP010000101.1 GCA_021777365.1 Chloroflexota bacterium
GGGCGCCTGCGGCCGGTGCGTCACCCCGCGGGGCGCTGGCGGCCGGCCCGTCACCCTGCGTCGCGGCCGGTCCGCGGCCGCCGCGCCGCCCACCGACCGGCTCCACGGCGTCCACGATCCCCACGATCGCGTGGTCCACCGGCACGAACGTCTCGGGAAGCGCCTGCGAGGCCTCGCGCGCGGCCACGAAGTAGACGAGCTCGCCGGGACCCGCCATGTGCACCGCGTCCGCGGCCACGAGCGGCCGGCCGACGGGCTGGCGGCGCGCGTCGAGCGGCTGGATGACGAGGAACTTGACGCCGTCCAGGCCGGGCGACTTGACGGTCGCCACCACCGTGCCCACGACCCTGGCGAGCTGCATCGCCGCTCAGGCCTCCCGCCGTGGAGGCACGGCCGGCGGCCGGCGGGACCGGACCCGCTCGCGGAACCGGGCATCGGCCTCCAGGTTCTCGCGCATCTCGGCGTGCAGGCTGGGGATGATCCGGTGCACCGTCCCGGTGCGGGATCCGATCCGTTCCGTCCCGAGCTGGACCGCGGCCTCCACCTCCGAGACCGGGCCGTCGAACAGGACGTAGCCCTTGCCGCCCAGTCCGTCTGCGAGCCGCAGCTCCAGCAGCCGTACCTGCGCACCCTTCATCCCCGCGTCCGCCGCGTCGATGATCGAGGCCACGGTGGGCGTCTCGATGACGCCCAGCGCCTCACCGCCGGCCCGGCGCCGGACGCCCGCGACGGCCGCCGAGACGGCCGGGTGGACGTGCGGCAGGAAGACCATGTCCACCAGCGCCTCCGCGCCGGCCGCCCGCCCTGCCCGCAGCGACTCCTCGACGTCGGCGACCTCGCCGCCGACCAGCACGAGGTAGCGGCCCGGGTGGACCGTCCCCGCGTGCAGGACCCGGATCGGCGCGCGCTTGGCCATCGCGTCGCCGGCGGCGATCCCCACCGCGACCGACTCGAACTCCAGCAGGCCGAGGGCGGGCGCGATCTCCGGCGATCCGGCGGGACCGGGCCCGGGCACGCGGTCCAGGTCGGCGGTGGTCTCCACGTCAGACGATCCGGAGCGATCCGACCACGGTGATCCGCCGCTCGCGCGAGAACGTGCGCGGCCGGGTCAGCCCGTCGCCGGTCGGAGTCGCAATGGAGAACGAGGAGAATCCCTCGCCGCCCTCGCCGAGCCCCGCGAAGTTCGGCCCGTTGGCGACGAAGATGCTGCAGTTCATCGACCGGGCCATGCGGGTGATCGTCTCCACGTTGGTCGAGTGGATCGACGCCGTGTGGCGGAAGCCGTGCTCGGCGCGCACCGCGAGCTCGATCGCCTGGTCGACGGTGCCCACCCGCACGATGGGCAGAACCGGGAGCATCTGCTCGGTCCAGACCAGGCTGTGGTCCCGGGACACCTCGGCGATCGCCAGCCGGACATCCCGGTCCACCTGCACCCCGATCTCGGCCAGGATCTTCGACGCGTCCTGCCCGATCCACGTCGGGTTGATGACCCCGTGCTTGCCGGGCGCGCCCAGCTCGGTGAAGATGACGCGCTCGAGCCGGCGGAGCTCGTGCTCCTTCAGCAGGTAGGCGCCCGACCCGGTCATGGCCCGCACCAGCCGGTCGGCCACCGAGTCGACGACGATGACCTCCTTCTCGTCGGTGCAGACGAGGTTGTTGTCGAAGGACGCGCCGCGCACGATGTCGCGCCCGGCGCGCTCGACGTCGGCGGTCTGGTCCACCACCACGGGCGGGTTGCCGGGACCGGCCGCGACCGCCCGCTTGTCGGTCTTCAGCGCCTCGCGCACCACCCCCGGGCCCCCGGTCACCAGCAGGAGCCCGACGTCGGGATGGTTCATCAGGGCCCGCGCGCTCTCGATGGTGGGCTCGGCCACCGCGGTCACCA
The DNA here is from genome assembly GCA_021777365.1 of Chloroflexota bacterium. Next base: position 1,886 of record JAJYDP010000101.1, read on the forward strand.
GGTCGGCCGGCCCGCCCGCCGACACGATGGCGCGGTTGATCAGGCGCACGGTCTCCGCGGAGCACCGCCGCGCGCTCGGGTGCACGTTGAAGACGACGGCGTTGCCCGCCGACACGATGCTGATGGTGTTGTTGATGATCGTGGAGGTGGGGTTCGTCACCGGCGTGATTGCCGCCACGACCCCGAAGGGTGCGAACTCGGTGACCATCATCCCCTGGTCGCCGGTCACCGCCTCCACCTCCAGGTCCTCGGGGCCCGGCGCCTTGGTGGCGACCACGCGGTTCTTGACGATCTTGTCCTCGACCCGGCCGAGCCGCGTCTCCTGGACGGCCAGCAGGGCGAGCTGCTCCGCGGCCTCGAGCATCGACCGGCGCACCGACTCGATGATCGCGTAGCGCCGGTCGAGCCCCATGGACCGGTAGGCGCGGAACGCGCGTCCCGCGGCGACCACCGCCTCGTCGACGGTGGCATGGATCCCGTCGCCCAGCCCGGTCGGCCTGGCCACCTCCGTCGCGGCCCGCATGGCGGCTCCCGGCCGGGCGTCGCCCGCCTCGGCCAGGCGCCGGCGCACGCGCTCGATGATCGCCTGGATCTCGGCGTCGCCGAGCCCGCCCGCGCCGCTCATCGCCGCGCCCGGCCCGGCGGGTCATCGACGCGCGACGCGCCACCGGCGCGCCACCCCGTGTGGACCTGCAGTGCGGCCCCGCCCCTCACTTGCGGTACATCTCCCGCCCGCCGACCTCCCAGGTGTCGACGATCGCCATGATCACGGCGTCGCACGGGCGATCGCGGGTCACCTCGGTCTGCCGGGCCGAGCTCCCGGTCGCGAAGAGGACCACCTCGCCCACGCCCGCGCCCACCGCGTCCACCGCCACCACGTAGCCGCCCACGTCGCGGTTGTCGGTGTCGATCTGCCGAACCAGGAGGAGCTTCCAGCCCTCCATCAGCGGCTCCTTGCGGCTGGCGACGACGGTGCCGGCCACGCGCCCCAGTAGCATCCGCGCTCCTTTCGTCCGGCGTTCCCGAGTCCCGGCCGGCCCCCGTTGCGGGGGCGCGGCCGGGTCGATGTCCCGGGGCTCAGCCCTCGCCCACCTCGGCGCGTGCCTCGTCCGTGCGGCCGAGCGGGAGCACCAGGTCGATGTTGACGTGCGGCCGGGCGATCACGTGGCTGGCCACCACCTCGCCCACGTTCTGGGCGTTGCGCACGCCGGCCTCCACGGCCGCCTTCACCGCCGCGACGTCGCCGCGGACGATGGCCGTGACGTACCCGCCGCCGGTCTTCTCGTAGCTCACGAGCTCGACCTTGGCCGCCTTCACCATCGCATCGGCCGCCTCGACCATGGCCGCGAACCCGCGGGCCTCGATCATCCCAAGCGCTTCAGCCATCGCCGCTCTCCTTGTCGCTCCGTGCCGGATCCGTGTCGTCCCTGGTGCGTGCCGTGGTGTCCCGCTGCCTGCCGGGGTCCGTCGCTTCGCGCTACGCCTTCACCTCTCGGCCGCCGAGTCCCTCGATCGCGGCGAGGGCCGCCCGCCAGCCGACGTCGATGTCCCGCTCCTCGCCCCCGAGGTAGACCCGGCCCATCGAGCCGAAGGACCGGACCTCGAGGATGTTGATCTCCGCCGCCTTCTCGGCCTCGTTCGCGGCGAGGGCCGCGTATGCCGCCGGCTCCAGCTCCAGCACGTAGAGCGTCTGGCCGCCGATCAGCATCTGCCCGTGCCGCGTCCGGTTGATGAGCTGGGCCTGGTGGTCGTCGATGCGGCGGATGATCTGGCTCGACAGGATGCGGGGCCTGATCCGGTCGGCCTCGGTGAGCCCGACCGCGTCGAGGATGGCCGCGCCCGCCGCCCGCACCTCCGCCTGCGACGGCGCGTGCACCTCCAGCAGGCCGAAGTAGCGCTCGATGATCTGCATCCCGGGCTTCACCGAGGTCGCCTTGAGCGCGACGTCCGTCAGGCGGTTGATCTCGATCCCGGGCGAGACCTCGACGTAGAGGGACGCGTCGCCGGCGAGGGGGAGAAACCCCTGCGCCACGGTACCGAGGAACGCCGCGTACTGCGCCTGGAGGCTGTCCAGGAACACGTAGGCGCGCAGGTCAATAGTGCTCACTGGCCTCCCGGCTCCCTCCCGTCACGATCCGCACGCCGGCCGACGCCCCGATGCGCGTCGCCCCGGCGGCGATCATCTCCCGGACGTCCTCCGCCGTCCGGATCCCGCCGGCGGCCTTGACGCCCATCCTCGGCCCCACCGTCTCGCGCATGAGCGCCACGTCGTAGACCGTGGCCCCGCCCGACGCGTACCCGGTGGAGGTCTTGACGAAATCGGCCCGCGCGAGCTGGGCGAGCCGGCACGCGATCACCTTCTCCTCGTCGGTGAGGAGGGCCGTCTCGATGATCACCTTGTTGATGGCGCCGGCCTCGTGGCAGGCGTCCGAGACGCGCGCCACGTCCTCGCGGACCAGGTCCCGCATGCCGCTCTTCAGCGCGCCGATGTTGATCACCATGTCGATCTCGGAGGCGCCGTCCCGCAGCGCGCGGCGGGTCTCGACCGCCTTGACGTCGCTGGTGGAGGCGCCGAACGGGAAGCCGATCACGGAGGCCACCGCGACCCTGGTGCCCCGCAGGATCCCGGCGGCACGCCGGACCCAGGTGGGGTTGATGCAGACGGCCGCGAACCCGTGCTCACGCGCCTCGGCGCAGAGACGGTCGATGTCCGCGGCGGTGGCGTCGGGGCGCAGGAGCGTGTGGTCGATGAAGCGGGCGAGGTCGCGGGGCACGTCGGCCCCGTTCCCGTGGTAGGCGATCCGGTCCGCGCCCCCGGCGACGACCGTGCGCACCTTGTCCGGGCAATGGGCGGCGCACGAGCCCTCGCAGTCCCGGCAGGCATCCGCCGGAGGAGCGGCGAGAGCCGCCAGCACCTCCCGGGTGATCGCCTCGATCAGCGCGTCCCGGTCCGCCGGCTCGCTCATGCGCGGTCTCGCAGGTAGCGGCGCTCGATCTCGGTGATCCTGTCCACCCGGGCGGCGTGGCGCCCGGGCCCCCACGGCGTGGCGAGCCACGCGTCCACGATCTCCATCGCCAGGCCGACGCCCGCGTGGCGGGCGCCCAGCGTCAGGACGTTGGCGTGGTTGTGCTCCCGGCTGTTGCGGGCCGAGGTGACATCGTGGCAGAGGGCGGCGCGCACGCCGGGCACCTTGTTCGCGACCATGGCCGAGCCGATCCCCGCGCCGTCCACCACGATCCCCCAGCGGCAGGTGCCGTCCGCCACCAGCCGGGCCACGGCATGCGCGAAGTCCGGGTAGTCGACCGGCTCGGTGCCGGTCGTCCCGCAGTCGTGGACGGTGTAGCCCCCTTCCGCGAGGTGACGGGCGATCAGCTGCTTCAGCTCGAACCCCCCGTGGTCGGCGCCCAGGGCGATGGCGACCGGTCCCGCTCCGGACGGGCTTCCGGCGTCGAGCGACGCGGTCTCCGGGGCGGCCCCGGAAGGCGCTCCGGTGCCGGCATCGTACATCGCGCCGACCACGCGCCGGACCACTTCACGGACCCGGTCCTCGGAAACCGTCACGGGCGCCCTCCCAGCGGACACGGTACCCGATGGCGCGCGCCGGTGCCGGGCGGAACCGGCACCCCGGCCGGACAGCGGCCGGGACCGTCCACGGAGCGGCCGAGGCCGCGGTCCTCGGAACCGGGGGCCACGGCGCGAGGCGCGGGTCCCGGGTGCGCACCCCGCCCGGGACCCGCCCGCTCGCCCTCAGGGCCGGACGCGCTTCTCCCGCGGGAGCGGCGGCAGGCCGCGCCGGCCGTCCACCAGGAAGTGCCGGAACCAGCCCACCACCTGCACGATGTTCTCGACGCGCCGGAACGGCGTGCCGCTCCTCGTCAGCTCGTGCGTCTCGTCCGGCACCCGCATGAGGCGGACCGGCCGGCGGAACGCGCGCAGGACGGCGAAGAACTCCTCCGCCTGCGTGATCGGCACCCGCAGGTCCTTCTCGGCGTGCTGGATCAGGATCGGCGTCCGGACGTGCTCGGCATAGGCGATCGGGCTGTGACGCCAGTACAGCTCGTGGTCCTCCCACGGGTTGACGCCGTACTCCTCGGTCCCGAACATCGGCCCGCCGATGTCGCCCGAGAGCATCTGGGCGGTCATGTCGTTCACCGAGCGCGCGGTCAGGGCCGCCTTGAAGCGATCCGTGTGTCCCACGATCCAGCTGGTCAGGTAGCCCCCGTAGGAGCCGCCGGTCACGCCCAGGCGGTCGGGGTCGACCAGCCCGTCGGCCACCAGCGCGTCGACCCCGGCCATCACGTCGGCCATCGGGCCGTCGCCCCAGTCGCGGAAGTTCGCGCGCACGAAGTCCTGCCCGTAGCCCTCCGATCCCCGGGGGTTGCAGGCGTACACGCTGATCCCGGCCGCCACCAGGCACTGCCACTCCCAGAACAGCGAGTGGCCGTAGAGCGTGGCCGGACCGCCGTGGATCTCCAGCACCATCGGCGCGGGCCGCCCGTCGTCACGGGCCGGGGCCGGGTAGAACCAGCCCTGGATCCGCCGGCCGTCCACCTCGTGCCAGCGCGTCTGTGGCGCCACCAGCGCCACGTCCGCCCACCGGGTGGCCATGCAGTCGCTGACCTGTCGCAGCGCTCCGTCGCCCAGCGGCGACGAGAGCACGGCCGGGAGATCCGCCACGGCCACCTCGAAGGCGTGCGTGGGGTCCGCCACCGTGACGGCGACGCGCTCCGTGCCGTCGGCCGGCGAGACCTGGTGCACCTGCCCCACGTAGTGCCGGCCCTCCGTCACGCGCTCGACGCGCGACGTGGCCGCCTCCACGCGCCACAGCTCGTAGCTGCCCTCGATCGGCGCCGAGAAGGTGATCCGGCGGCCGTCCCGGCTCCAGTGGAGGGAGGGGCCGCCGCCGCCGTGGAGATCGCTCCCCATCCCCGAGCCGACCAGCAGGTCGGTCGCGGCGGTGAGATCCTCGCCCTGCTGCTCCGCCTCGGCGGCGAAGCGCCAGACGTCGTGCCGGGCGGGCCCGCGGCCCTGGTAGCGGTGCCCCACCGCGGCGATCCAGCGGCCGTCGGGGCTCCACGCCGGGGCCGAGAACTCGCGGCGCCCGCGCCCACCGGTCAGCCGGGTCACCCGTGCCGACTCCACGTCGAGCAGGAAGAGGTCCTGCTGCCAGTCGAGGTCGTGGTCCCGGTGCCGGCGCGACTCGAAGACGATCCGGTGGCCGTCGGGGCTCCACGCGAACGCACCGTCGTCGTACGCGCCGCGGGTCAGGCGACGCGCCTCGCCGCTCTCGGCGTCCACGAGCCAGAGGTGCGCGAACCGGTCGTGCGTGAACCCGGCCCCGTTGTACTGGTACTGCAGCCGGTCCATGAACCGGTAGTCCGACAGCGGCGGCTCCCCCGGAGCGCGGCGCCGACGGTCGGGCCTGGCCGTGGTCTCCGAGGTGCTCAGCACGCACAGGCGGGTGCCGTCCGGGCTCCAGCCCAGGTCCCGCACGCCGTGCGGCAGGTGGGTCAGCTGGCGGGCCTCTCCGCCGGACAGCGGCAGCACCCAGACCTGCGACGCCTCGCCGTCGGCGAGGGGCTGGGCCGCGGGGGGCGCGGCCGCCCCCTCGGCCCCACCGGGCCGCTCCTCCGGCCCCACCGCGCCACCCCCCGCCTGCATGACGGCCGAGCGATCCGAGAGGAAGGCCAGGCGGGTGCCGTCGGGGCTCCAGCGCGGGTGCGTGTCGTGGCGCGAGCCCAGGGTCAACTGGCGGGCCGGCTCGGACCCATCCGCTGGGGCCAGCCACACCGCCTCGCGGTAGTCGGCCTGCCCGGGCGCGGTCGACTTCACGCTGAAGGCGACCCACCGCCCGTCCGGGGAGAGCCGGACGTCGGTGGGCACGCGCAGGTCGTACAGGTCGGATGGCTTGGGTGCTCTGGTCATGGATCCCTTCCGATGGGTGGCGCCGCTCGAGGCGCGTACCGGTCGGCGACCGGCGGCGCGGGACTCGTGGGGCGAGTGTAGTCCGGGGACCCCGTACAGGCCCCGCTACAATCGCTGCATGCCCTCCAGCTACACGACAGGCGGCGAATACCTCGTACCCACGCGCATCCACGTCGACCGGGCCGCCGGGCGACTCGAGATCGACTGGGCCGACGGCCACCGCACCGTCTACGACACGGTCACCCTGCGGTGGCTGTGCCCGTGCGCGTACTGCCGCGGCGAGGCCGGCATGCCGGGCTGGCTCGACACGTCGCCGACGCTCACGCCCGACCAGACCCGCCTGGTGGACGTGCAACTGGTGGGGAACTACGCCATCGCCCCGACCTGGGCAGATGGCCATCACACGGGCTTCTACACCTTCGAGCAGCTCCGCGAGAACTGCCCCTGCCCGGAGGACGAGTCGCGCCGCGCGATGCGCGCCGCCATGGAGCGCTAGGGAGAGCACCGCCGTGATCATCAGCACGACCAACTTCATCGCCGGGTACCGCGTGGCCGAGACCAAGGGCCAGTGTTTCGGGGTGGTGGTCCGGAGCCGGGGCCTCGCCGGCAACGTCGCCGCCGGGCTCCGCTCCATCGTGGGCGGCGAGATCAAGGAGTACACCGAACTCCTCGAGGACGCCCGGAAGCACGCCATCGACCGGATGGTCGCGAACGCCACCGCCATGGGCGCCAACGCGATCCTCTCCATGCGGTTCGACAGCTCCGAGATGGGCCAGACCATGACCGAGATCGTGGCGTACGGCACCGCCGTGGTCATCGAGGCGGGGCCGTCGGGCTACGACCAGCCCCGCTGAGCGCGGTCCGGGGCGAACGGCGCGGACGGCGTCAGGGGCATCGATGGGCAGCACGGATCTCTCGCAGTTGCTGCGGGGGTTTCTCGGGCTGGTCGGCGGCCTCGGGTTCGTGCTCGGGGTGGCGGTCATCGTCGCCGGCGAGCCGGTCGGCGGGTCCTGGCTGCTCATCGGCGGCGCCGTCCTGCTCCTGATCGCCCTGTACGAGCAGGCGCGCTACCGCGCGCACCCGGGGACGGCGTCCGCGGCCCGCCCCACGCCGGCCTCGGGCCCGCCCTGGGGCGGCGGATCCGCGTCCGCGGAGGGCCCAGGGGGCGGCCGGGGGCGGTACGAGCGCACGGACGAGGTCTTCGACGATCCCACCACCGGCCAGCGGTTCCGGGTCTGGTACGACCCGGTGACCGGCGATCGTCGGTACGAGCCGGAACCCTGAGGGCGCCATGACCGCGGTCCGTCCCTCGGGTGGTCCGTCCGCCGGCACCCAGCGCACCGGCAGGCGGGAGCGGCACGCCCCGGCGATGCCGTACACCAACCGGGAGCTGAGCTGGCTGGACTTCAACGCCCGCGTGCTCCACGAGGCGATCGACGAGCGCAACCCGCTCCTGGAGCGGGCCAGGTTCCTGGCCATCTTCGCCAGCAACCTGGACGAGTTCTTCCAGGTCCGGGTCGCCGGCGTCAAGCAGCAGATGGCCGCCGGCGGGGCACAGCGCACGCCGGACGGCCTCAGCCCGGCGGAGACGCTGCGGGCGATCCGGGCGAAGGTCCTTCCCATGGTGGCCCAGCACTCGGAGACCTGGGCGCAGGTCCGCCGCGAGCTGGCCGGGCACGGGATCCGCATCGTCGGCTGGTCCGAGCGTCCGGAGCGGCACCTGGAGCTCCGCCAGCGTTTCATCGACGAGATCTTCCCGGTGCTCACCCCCCTGGCGGTGGACCCGGGCCATCCCTTCCCCTACATCAGCAACCTGTCGCTCTCGCTCGCCGTGACGGTCCGGAACCCCGAGACCGGCGAGCGCGGCTTCGCGCGGATCAAGGTGCCGCCCGTCCTCCCCCGGCTGCTGGAGGTCGGCGTGCGGACGTACATGCTGCTCGAGCAGGTCATCGCCGAGAACCTGGACATCCTCTTCCCCGGCATGGAGATCCTGGAGCACCACCTGTTCCGGGTCACCCGCAACGCGGACCTGGCCATCGAGGAGGACGAGGCGGACGACCTGCTCCTCGCCATCGAGGAGGAGCTGCGCCGGCGCCGCTTCGGCGAGGTCGTGCGTCTCGAGGTCGAGCGCTCCATGCCCCCCGAGACGCGCGCGATCCTGGAACGCGGCCTGCAGTGCTCGCCCGAGGACGTCTACGACCTGGCCGGCACGCTCGACCTGACCGCGCTCTTCGAGATCGCCGACCTGGACGTGCCGAGCCTCCAGCTCCCGCCCTGGAACCCGGTCACGCCGGCCCGGCTGACACCGACCGACCCGGACGAGCCGGTGGACGTCTTCGCCGCGATCCGCGAGGGCGACATCCTGGTCCACCACCCGTACGAGTCGTTCGCCCGGACGGTCCAGCGGTTCGTGGAGCAGGCGGCGAGCGACCCGGACGTGCTGGCCATCAAGCAGACGCTCTACCGGACCAGCGGCGACTCGCCCATCGTCCAGGCGCTCATCCGCGCCGCCGAGCAGGGCAAGCAGGTCGTGGTGCTGGTCGAGCTCAAGGCGCGCTTCGACGAGGAGGCCAACATCGGCTGGGCGCGCGCGCTGGAGCAGGCGGGCGCCCACGTGGTCTACGGCCTGGTCGGGCTGAAGACCCACTCCAAGACGATGCTGGTGGTCCGCCGCGAGGGGCGGGGCCTGCGCCGGTACGTCCACATCGGCACCGGCAACTACAACACGAAGACCGCCCGGATCTACGTCGACCTCGGGCTGCTCACCTGCCGGTCCGAGCTGGGCGCCGACGTGACCGACCTGTTCAACTTCCTGACCGGGCTCTCCCGGCAGCGGTCGTTCCGCCGGATCCTGGTGGCGCCGTTCGGGCTCCGCGAAGGGGTCGTCGCGCGCATCGAACGGGAGATCGAGCACCAGGCCGCCGGGCGCGGCGGGCGGATCGTCATGAAGCTCAACGCGATCGTGGACCCCGCCGTCATCCGCGCGCTCTACCGGGCCAGCCAGGCGGGCGTCCAGGTGGACCTGCTGGTGCGGGGCATCTGCTCGCTGCGGCCCGGCCTGCCGGGCGTGAGCGAGACGATCCGCGTGCGCTCCGTGGTGGGGCGCTTCCTGGAGCACTCGCGCATCTTCTACTTCCGCAACGGCGGCGAGGAGGAGTTCTCGATCGGCTCGGCCGACATGATGGAGCGCAACCTCGACCGCCGCGTGGAGGCGGTGACGCCGGTGGACGACCCGGTCCTGCGCGAGCGGCTGCGCGACGTGCTCGACGTGATGCTGCGGGACGACCGGCGGGCGTGGGACCTGGGCGCCGACGGCGTCTGGCGACGCGCGGAGGCGGTGACGACCGATCCGGCGGGCGTCGACACGTTCGAGACGATGATGGCCCGGGCGCTCGAGACGGCCGGCGGTCCGGCGTGAGCGCTCCCGATGCCCTCCCGCCCTCCGTCGATGCCGTCCGGCCCTCCATCGAGGTCGAGCTCAAGTACGACGTGACGGACCGGGCGGCCCTGGACCGGCTCCTGGCGGCCGGGGACGTGGCCGGGTTCAGCGGAGGCGAGTGGCGGGAGGCACTCGTCGAGGACCGCTACGTGGACACCGCCGATCGGGCAGTGGAGCGGGCGGGGTACGCCGCGCGCATCCGGGTGCGCGGCGATCGGACGGTCGTCGGGCTCAAGTCGCTCACGCCAGATCGG
>JAJYDP010000102.1 GCA_021777365.1 Chloroflexota bacterium
CCAGCAGCGTCTCGGTAGGCAGGTTCGCGATCATGCCAGCGTCGCGATGTCGATACCGCGCGCCGTCAGCTCAGCGTCGAGCAGCGCCAGTAGGTCGGGGGTTGCGGCCTTTGTCTCGACGAACGGTTCGCCCTGACCGGGCGAACGCGAACCAGTCACCTCGGCCACCTGACAATCGCCGCACAACCCGACCGCCGCCTCGCTGATCGGCACGTCGGGCGATCCCAGCAGCGGCGTCCCGCAGCGCCGACAGCGCGTCGGGTGCGGGGCCTCGGCGTTGGGGGCCGCGCCCTCAAGGTCGAACGGAGCCAGTCCGGACGCGACCGGGGACGACACGGCGAAGTCCTTGTCGAGTGACTGACGCGCTGCCTTGTGGGCCTGCTCGACCGTCATGCCCGAGAGGTCCCGCCCCGCGAGGATCGAGGCGGAGGTGAGGAACGCCCGGTCGGCGTCGTGGATCGCCGCGTCGCCCGCGAACAGCTCGACCTGCTCCGGGGTCAGGGCCGAGGGGACGAACTTCGTCACGTCGCGCCCGGCCTTGGCGTAGCGCCGCAGCACCGCCAGCTCCGCGAGCTGGGCCTTCCCGCTGACCGACGCGGACTCGTCCTGCATCGAGCCCCGGATGCGGTCGCGGTACTCGTCCGGCACGTTCGTCCCGACGAACGCGGGCACGTCCTTCCAGCCCGCCTTGTCGGCCGCGCCCGTGCGGTGGTAGCCGTCCGCCACCGTCAGCCCGGCGCGGTTGTAGACGCCCTTCGACGCGAACTCGACGGTCACGATGGGGTCCATCGTGGCCCCGCGCGCCAGCGAGTCCGCGATCTCCGCCTCCTTCTCGGGGTTGCGTCCGCCCGGCCGCCGCCTCCAGTTGATGTCGTCGAGCTTGACGTGCGGCTCCATCCGCCAGTCGATGCGGTCGTCGGCCGCCCACTTCACCTGATCCTCGGGGTACGAGCGCAGCAGGTAGCCGTGGATCGTGCTGGGGAGCTTCTTGCCCTTGTAGCGGATGCGCCACTTCACCACGTCCGCCAGCGAGAGCTTGCCCGCCGTCGACCCCGCGTCTGACGGTGACGGCGTAGGACCGTCGCCCTGCGTGCCCTCGCCGTCGGGTGGGGTGACAGACCGCTCCGGGGGCTTCGACGGCGCTACGGCCGGTTCTCGGGTCGCTGGCGCAGTCCCGGCGGGCGCCCCCGAGGGGGCGTTCGGCTCCGCGTCGCTGCCGCCCGCCGGGGCGCCGGGGACCGTGCCGCCGGGGGCGATGGGGGCGGGCGCCGTGACCTCCGGGTCGAGCGGGATGATGCCGGTCCCCATCACGTAGATCGGGGTGCTGGTGAGCGGCAGGCCCCACGGGTCGCCGCCGTTGTCGACGATGACCTGATCGATGGTCTTCTGGCCGTGGCTGATCTGGCTGGCCTCGGCCGCGGCCTTCTTCTCCGCGTCCTCCTGCTCCTCGAACTCGACCCACTTCCATTCGAGGTCCGGCTGCGCGAACCCCTGCTGGATCAGCGCGTCGAACCGCTGCTTCCACACCTTGCGGTCGGGGCGGGTGCGCTGGCGCACCGTGGCGTCCATCATCTCCTGCGAGGCGGACGAGCCGCCCAGCCCGGAGGTGCGCCCGCCCGGCATCTGGCCGATCTCCTGCGGCATGACGTGGAGCACCGGGTACAGGTACTCGATGATCGAGAGGTCCACGTCCTTGCTGAACGCGAGGTCCTTCTGCGGCAGCGCCTTGCTGTCCGGCGGCAGGACGATGACGCGGTGCTTCCACGCCACGTCGCCCGCCAGCGCGTTGAGGCTGTTCTGGAGCTGGAGCTGCTGCGTGGCGGTCGCGTAGGCCGGGCCGGCCACTACGAACACGCCGGGGATGGTGCCCTCGCTCCAATAGTCGTTCAGCCACACCTGCCGCTGGAGCCCGATCACGATGGGCAGCAGCGAGGCGGCCACGGGCGACAGGCCGTAGGGCGTGTTCGTCCACGGCGTCTGGCGCCAGTAGTGGAGCTGGTCCATGCGGTACTCGCCGTCGGGGTCCGCGTCGTCGAGGTTGGTGGGGAGCCCGCCCGCCTCCATCAGCGCGTCCGCCTCGTCGGCGTCGCCCACCGCCAGCACCTGCATCATGTCCACGCGGGGCACGCCCCACAGGTACTGCTGGAACGCCACGGCGGGCGGCAGCGGCAGCGCGCCGCGCTCGTCCACGAGCGGGCGGATGGTCGCCGCGTCCAGCAGCTCCCAGTGCGCCAGCCCGCTCCCGAACAGCCCCTTGCCCGGTACCCGCGTGGGGAGCGGGTGGACGGCCACCGCGTCCATCACGAACTGGTCCCACAGCGCCGCGGTGAACCAGCTCTGGAACCCGTCGGTGTAGTTCGGGTCGATGTGCCAGCGGAACCAGTCGGCCACCTGCTTCGCGCGACCGGCCTGATCCTTCGCCATGCCCTTGTCGGACTTGGCGATCTGCTGCGCGTCCCGCGTCGGCCCCACGTCCCAGTCCAGCCCGACCAGCTCCCGCACGCGCACGTCGAGCATGCCCCACAGGGTCGAGTACCGCTGGGCCAGCGAGCGCAGGGTCTGGAACGCGGCCAGCGTCAGGCCCTCGCTGCCGGGCTGCCCGATGGGGAGGTTCCAGCCCACGGGGTACTGCCAGCGCCGCGGGGCGGGGCGGCCCGAGCCGCCCTCGGCGGGCTGGTCGAGCGGCATGGGCAGGATGGGCATGAAGGGGCCGAACGCCCCGGAGAGGAACGTATCCCACGGCCGCGGCAGGGCCGGGCCGACGGGGCGCCCGCTGACCCAGCCGGAGTAGCCGGAGTACGGCTGCATCCCGGCGGGCGCGGTCCAGCCCATCAGCCCCGGGTCGGGCTGCGACTGCTGCTGCTTCTCGATGGCCCGCAGGCGCGCGATGGCGAGCGGATCAGCCAATCATCCTCCTCAGCCCACGATCACCCTGAGGTCGCGCGGCGCGTCGTCGCGCTCCTTCGCGAGGGCATCGGCCTGTGCGGCTACGTAGTCCTCCGGCCAGATCACGTCGGAGGCGTCCCAGTGCTCCCAGAACTCCACCGCGGTCGGGGTCGTCCCGTCCGGGCGGAAGCGGATCGAGCGCAGCCGCGGGCAGGCGCGCTCGTGGATCCCGCCGCACCAGCTGCACCGCAGGGCGAGCTGGGCGGCGCGCTCCTCGTCGGTCAGCAGGGCCAGCCGCCGCCTGCGCTCGTCCGCGGCGTCCGCCCGCAGCCGCAGGGACGCCAGCTCGTCGAGGGCCGCCCGCCGCTCGCGGTCGGAGACCTCCAGCGCGGCCTGCGCCCCCTCCACCGCCAGCCGCGCCTGCGTCACCGCCCCCTCCAGCGCCGACGCGCGGCGGGCCTCGGCGGTCGCCGCGTCGAGGCTGGTCCGCAGCCGCTGCGCCGCCGTCGCGCTGGCGATCCAGAGCGCGGCCAGCGCGAGGCAGGCCGCCCCCAGCAGCACGACCGGCAGGCTCACCGCACCGACCGCCGCATGTGCGCCCGCGCCGCGTCGGTCAGGGGTCGCTCGCGGACCGTCCGCGAGATCGCGCCGTCGAGGTGGCGCCGCGCGTGCCAGCTCTGGAGCGGGCCGGGGTCGGGGAGCTTGGGATGGCTCCCCAGCGGCAGGCCGCACTCGCAGTAGGCGGGGTCGGCCGCCGTCAGCATCTCCGGTCGGTTCACGGCACGAGGAGCCGCGAGCGAATCGAGGTGCCGGGACGGTTCGCCGCGCACTGCGCGCGTACCGGGCCGAGCAGGACTGCCGCGAGGTCGGCCAGCTCCTCGGCCGTCGCGTCGCGCGGCAGGCTCACGTCCGCGAACCGTCCCGACGACAGGGGGATGCGGAGCGGCATGCGCGCGGCCGAGGCGGCCTGCGCGGCGATGGCGGCGGCGATCCCGTCCATCAGTCGCGCCCCCGCTGGCTGAAGAAGAAGTGGGCGAACAGCAGCCCGACGACCAGACCGGTCAGGACGCCCGTGTCGGGGTCGGCCCAGTACAGTGCCCGCACCCGCGCGCTGATGGTGGGCCGGCCGTTGGCGATGAAGTATGCCTCCAGACCGATCCACGCCAGCACCGTCAGGACGAACAGGACGACGACCGAGCGGTTCCCGGCGTCGTCGAGCTGCTGCGTCACGACGGGTACGCGCCCGGCTGGTAGACGATGGGGCCCCAGACCCTCGCGAACTCGGCCTTCCACGCCCACGTCGGGGTCGGCTGCGCGGCCACCTTCGCCGACTCCAGCGCTGCCTGCACCTCCGGGCAGCCGACCACGTAGACGCCCTCGCTGTGGACGAGCGCGGGCAGGAACGTGGCCGGGTCGAGCGTGCGGTACGCGCCGAGCCCGGTGTTGGTACCCGCCAGCTCGACGCGGTTGATCTCGGCCTGACAGGCCGTGATCGCGGGCAGCACCGGCTGGCCGTTGATCTCGCCGCCGTCCTGCAGCGCGAGCATCCCGTTGAGGTCGGGCCGCTGCACCGCGTTGGTCAGGGCCAGCAGGCGCGCGTACAGCTGGTTCTGGTAGTCGGGGTTGCCGATCATGTCGCACATCCACCGTGCGCCCTCGGCCACGAAGGACACCACGATGGCGCTTTCGTCCACCAGCACGGCGTACTCGTTGACCGAGAGCGCCAGATCCGGACCGGCATCCTGCGGGATCGCGATGGCCGCGTCGAAGTCCGCCGGGAACGAGCCCGCGAACGCCGCCACCCTCGGCGCGGGCGCCTGCACGGCGGATGCCTCGATGTAGACGGGCGGCTTGGTCGTGGTGCGCCAGTAGGTCCCGGTCAGGTCCCCGGTGAGCTGGTCGATCTGGTCGAAGGCGAGGATGGCCGGACCGATCGATCCGTCGCCGGACGGGCCGCCGTGCGTGATCGGGGTCCCGTCGAGCGTCCAGCGGGGCGTGTGCGCCGGGACGTGCTCCGTGGTGCCGGGCGGCAGGCTGGTCGAGCTGGTGATCTGGACCGTCATGGTCGGCCTCCTGTCAGGGCTGCGGTGGGGTGACGTTGGTCGGCTGCTGCACGGGCTGGATCAGCCCCGCCAGCCAGTTCAGGAGCGCGGGCAGGTCGTTCCCGGCCCGGCCGCGGATGCCGTTGAGGGCGGCCATGAACAGCACGACCGCGAGCACGCCGCCCTGATGCAGCGTGAACTGGCTCCCTGCCACCGGCAGGTACGGCGCGAGGTTCACCACCGCGACGCCCTCGGCCGCCCCGACCGCCGCGTCCTGCAGGAACTTCGCGAGCGGCGCAGGCAGCCAGTTCAGGATCGTGATGACCGGCGCAGGCGTCGGGGTCGGCGAGGGGACCGGCACCACGATGCCGCCGCGGAGCGTCAGGTCGGACAGGTTCATGATCGCCATCATGCCCTTGACGCCGCCGTGGTCGATCACGACCGCGCGCTGCGTCGGGCTGGTCGCGCCGGGGCTGTAGATGCCGATCGAGGGCGGGTAGTAGTCCAGCTTGGTGAGCGGCGTGACGCCGTCGAGCGCGTAGATCTGCGCGCCGAGCGGCGCGTCGTAGTAGCCCGGCGTCCCGGTGAGTGTGACCACCTGATCCTCCGTGGCTGGCACGGCGCAGAGCACCGTCTGGTTGCCGGACAGGCCGTAGGCGTACGCCTGCACCACGTCGTCGGGCCACGTCTCGCCCCTGTAGCCCTGCGCGGGGTCGCCCAGCGGGTCCATGACGAAGAACCCGTCGGCGTCGTGGTAGGCGAACACGGCGTGGCCGCCCGTGAACGTGGGGTCCCAGCGGTCGTAGGGGGCGGGCACCGCGCCGTAGAGCCCTTGGATGACCATGCCGCCCGTGAGGCCCTGCAGCTGCGCGAACGTCGGCGGGCTCGCGTACAGGCAGCCGATGTCGATGCCATAGGTCAGCTTGACCCACGCCGCGGCCGTGGCGAGGTCCGTGGCGCCCCTGCCCGGCGTGCCGCCGCCCGTGGCCGGGATGCCCTCGCCGTTGGTGACCGTGGCGCCGTGGGTCATCCAGTCCACCAGCATGCCCACCGAGCGGCGGGTACAGTCGTCCCACGGGGCGGGCTCGTCGCGCTCGGTCTGGAAGGCGGGCAGGTAGTTCGACTGCAGCGCCGCCGACTGCGCGGCGCTGATGATGTCGTCGACGTACCGCGTGACGCGCGGGGTCACCGTCGGCGATCCGGACAGCCAGTAGCCAGCCATCGTGGTGAGGGTGGCCGCCCAACCGTACGTGCGGTACTGCCCCATCAGGTACAGGTACGCCTGCAGGCCGTGGGTCCAGTCGGGGTACTGGACGTACGTGTAGCCGTTGCCGGGCGCGTACGGCGTGCCGCCGAACTGGGCGGTCCACGACGCCCACAGGTTGTTGCCCCAGTTGTGGGTGGTGACCGCGTAGCCCTTCGTGCCGTAGCTCGACTCGGCCGCGAACTGCCCGAGCGCGACGGCGGGGTCCATCCCCGCCGCCACCACCAGCGCGTACAGCGCCGCGGCATTCGGCGCGACGGGCGAGGCGGAGAGCGCGGCCGTCCACTCCGCGAGGGTGATCGTGGGCGGCCCGAACACCGGGCTCGTCCCCGAGAGGGTCATCGGTGCACCCTCCGCAGGAACCCCTGCAGGCATCCCAGCGCGCGGGCGACGTATCCCGGCGGCTGCGGCAGCATCGGCCGCCCGGTCAGGGCGAGGAAGTCGGCCTTGAGGGCGGCGAGCGTCAGCTCCTCCTCGAACGCCCGAGTGCCGAGGTGTTCCGGCCAGATGACGACCCATGCCTCGTCGAGCTGGTGCTCGACGAAGGCGTCCGTGACGTCGGTGACCGCGCCCCACGTCACGACCCCCGTGCGGTCGGGCGACTCGGAGTACCGTCCGCACATCACGGCGTGACCGCCCCACTCGGCGCTGGAGCGGTAGTCCCAGAGCTTCTGGCGCTGCTGCGCCACGTCGAGGTTCACGCCCACCAGCAGCGAGCCGAAGATCGCCACCGCGGCCCGCATCTCGTCGAGGCTGGTGTGGTCGACCGCGGCGAACGCGACCGGCCTCACCCCGTCGATCCCGCCCTCCAGCAGCGCCTCCAGCATGACCTGCAGCACCACGCCGCCGTCGTCGCTCCCGGTGGCCGGATCGAACCCCGGGTTGCCGCTGCGGCGGTAGAGGTCGAAGATGGCCGCCTCCGACACGACCTGCGGCCTGCCCGTCAGGTAGGTCGAGACGAGCAGTCGGTCATTGGCGACCGACACCGGCCCGCAGTCGCTGTAGCGGTCGTTGCCGCCGAGGATCCACGACGGAACCCTCGCGAGGTGGTCGGCCGAGGACGGCGCGGTGGGGATCGCCCGCAGGTACGTCCCGAGGCGCAGCCTCGGGCGGTCGGGGATGGGCGGTCGCCGCCCCAGCTTGCGCTCAGTCACGCCTCACCTCACTGCGTGGGACTCTGGGACGGCTGCACCTGCCACTCGGGATGCTTGCCCGCCGCGTCGTCATGCACCTGCTGCCAGTTGGTCAGGAACGCGGAGACGAGTCCGGCGTCGCTGCGGACGCTGAAGGTGTTGTCCTGCGCCTCGGCGCTGGCTGAGAAGTTGAACGAGCCGAAGCCGACCACGTTGGTGTCCACGACGACGTACTTGCTGTGGTCGATGGCGCCGCGGCTGCTGGTCCCCACCAGCACCGCGATCCCGGCGTCCACCAGCCGCTGCAGCTGCGGCTTCTCCGCGCGGCCCTCGGCCTGCGTGTGGTCGGCCACGATGTTGACGGTCACGCCGCGCTGGTGCGCCGCGATCAGGGCGTCCATCAGCGGGGGGTAGGTCAGCCCATATATGTCGATGTGGATGGACCGGAGGGCGCCGTTCACCAGCCCCACCAGCGCCGTCGGCACGTCGTCGTAGGGCGCGAAGTAGGTGGCGTCGGTGATGGTCACCGGCACGGCTCGGCCCTCCGCTCGACGACCGTCCCGGTCGGGGTGAGGAACGTCAGCGTCCCCCGGTAGGCCCGGTGGAAGTGACAGACCGGGTGGCCGCCGCGAAGCACGCTGGCCGGCCGGCCGCAGCGGCGCAGGCTCCCCACTCGGCCGATGCGGACGTCGCAGGTCACGTCCAGCCCCGCCACCACTGCCACAGCCAGTGCGCCTGCGGCAGGCTGATCAGGATGAACACCAGCACGGCGGTGCCGAATAGGTCGCCCTCCGGCATCCGCAGGCGCAGCAGCCGCGACGCCGCGAGCATCGCCACTGCGCTCGCCGCCACCGTCAGCAGTATCCCGGCCAGCAGCCGTGAGCGCAGCGCCACATTGCGCCGGTCGAGCCGCCAGATGGTCCACTGGAGGTAGGTGGCCCGGATGTCCACTGCCCACAACACGATCAGGACGACCGATGCGGCGTCGAGTGAGTCGATGCTCAGTGATGCGCCTCCCGCTGTACCTGCTCAGCCCGCCGATAGGAGGCGAGCACCCGCTCCGAGCGCCGGCTGGTAGCGATGGCATGCGCCGCTGCGAGAGTCGCGTCCGCTACCGTCTGCTCGGAGGCGACGCGCGCCTCGATGGCTCGCCGGCGTCGCTGCTCTGCCGCATCCTGGTCGGCGTGCAGCGCCTCAGCGATGCGCCCCATGGGAACCCATTTGGCCATCGTCCGCACCACCTCCGACAGCCTACCGGCCACCGCTCAATCCCCCGCGCAGAACGTCGCCGATGCCGTCCAGCGTGCGCTCGAACACCCGATCGCGTTCCTGGCTGACCGCCGCCAGTTTGTCCACCACGCTGGTCAGCCGCACCAGCGCATCGGTGTTGCGCTCGACCTGCGTATCCGCCGTCTGCCGCATCCGCATCTGATCATCGTAGAGCGCCCGCACCAGCACGTCGCCGTGCAGAAACGCGCCGAGGATGCCGGTGATGGCGGCGATGAACAGGACCGCCCACGGGTCGAGTCCGCTCGGCAGGGGCAGGGTCAGTGACGACCCTCGGGGGGCGCCTTGAAGGCCGCCGGCACCCGGAAGTAGTCCGGCAGCCTCCCGCCCTCGCGCGGCGGACCGTCGGAGACGCCCGTGAGGTCCGCAACCGATGGATACCACTCCAGCACGGTATCCCGCTGTCCTTCGCCGTTCTTGCCGGTCTCCGCCAGCGCGGCGCGGACCTGCGCGAGGTGCGCGTCCGAGAGGGGCGCCTTCGCCACCGCGTCGAGGATGCGGCGGGTGAGCCGGTCGTCGCGCTTGCGCTGCGCCAGCTCCATGTCGTGCCGCACCCGGCGCGCGATGCGCCGGTCGTTGCGGTGGCCCTTGCTCACGGCTGCTCCCCCGGGGCGACGCCCTCGACGATCTTCCCGAGCGCCTTGCGCGCGCCCTTGAGGTCGCCCTTCCGGCCGCCCACCGTGGCCAGCACGTTCGCCGCCGCCGCGGTGGGGTCGATGCCCGCCGCCTGCGCCGCGGCCGTGAGCTGCGCCATGACGATGTTGCGCGCGTCGCCGTGCGGGTCGTTGGAGCGGCCGCATCCGCAGGTCAGACACACCGCTCCGGTACCTCCTCCGCGACGATCAGGTGCCGCACCTGCGTCCGACGCATCTTGAGCTGCGTCAGCTCTGCACCTGCCGGGGGCCGTGGCCCTCGCGCTGCCAGTGGGCGAGCAGATCCACGCGGCGCTGGAACCCGGCCCCGCACTCGATGCAGACGTACCGCGGCGGGGTCACCACCCGAGCAGCCCCGCCGTGTTGGTCGCGGCCCCGACGATGCCCGCCAGCGCGACCATCAGCAGTCCGACCCGGCCCCAGCCGCGCTCGGCCGCGGGGCGCCGCAGGTACAGCCAGAGCAGCCCCAGCGCGAGCAGCGCCACACCGCCCTTCGCCAGCAGCAGGCCGAGCGGGCCGTCCTGCGCGTAGACCGCCGCCATCAGCGGGTTGCCCTCATGCCCCGCAGTCGCGAAGCGGAAGGCGAGCAGCGCCGTGGCAAGGTCGAGCCCCTGCCCGACCAACGCCAGCCCGACGGCGTACCACAGGCCGTCGAACGCGCGGACACGCGGGTACGCCGTCACAGCTTTCCTCGGATTGCACTCGTAGACCGTGTGCCACGGCTAGTGGTGGAGCCCGGCGGCAGCACGATGATCTTATGCTCGTAACCGATACCGCAAGCGATGGCATTCAAGCGGTTCTGCAGCTGCTGTTGCGCAGACAGCCCGGCAGCACCCGCAGGATGAGGATTCCGGCACAGCACACGTCTCATCAGAGTAATCCCAACCACGCCATGATGGCGGCGAAAATGCCGACAAACCCCCCGAGGATAGCGAAGCCGCCCGTCCTCGCACCGAGCGGCAACGACAAGTCCGCCACCACACCGACGACAAACGGAATGACGGCAGCGGCAACGATCAGGGCCGCGCGTGTCAGACGGTACAGGTCGCGGCTCACCGCGTCTCCCTCATTCTCATGACAGCAGCGGTGCGATCGCCCACAGCCCGACCAGCGCGAGGACGAACACGGCCAGCACCACGGCCAGCAGCAGCCAGAACGGCGCGTCCGGCTCCTCGTACGGCAGCGCGTCCCGCCGCCTCACCGGAGTTCTCCCCGCAGGGCTCGGTCCACCCAGCCGCCCACCGGGACGCCCTTCTCCCACAGCGCCCGCCGCATCTGCGCGCGCTCACGCGGCGTAGTCGCCGTTCCCGGCGTGACCCGCTGGTGCTCCTCGATCCGGCGGGTCAGCGGTCCCCGCGCGTCCCTCTGCTGCTCCACGTCGCTCTCCCTTGCTGCGTTTCCCGAGCGAGGAGACTCTATACCGCTCGCCGCGAGTCTGTCAATGGGTATCGCTCACCGCCAGTCAGCCCGGTGGGCGTGCCAGATCAGGACGGCGAGGAACAGCACCACAAATGCCCCCATGACGAGCCAGAACAGCACTCAGCCGTCCTCGGTCAGCGCGTCTCGTTCCACGCCACGAGCACCAGCGTGATCGCGGCGACGATGGCGACCGCCATCAGCGCCCACATCACCAGCGCGGCATACCCCAGCGACGTCATGCTCGTCCCTCCACCTGCCCCTCGACCTGCAGTGCCAGCGCCGCGTTGCGCAGCGCCTCGTCGAGCCCCGCGTACGACTCGCCGCGCCAGTAGTGCGGCACCCTCGGCGAGTACTCGGATCGAGCCTGATCGAGCGGACTGTTCGGGACGTACCGGACGAGCCGCTGCGCGGCTACGATGAACGTCGCGGCCAGCACACCCGGCGGGTAGATCGTCGCGACCCACTTGCCGTCGGCCTCGCGCTGCAGGTGGAGCGGCCAGTCCGCGTCGGCGATGCGCAGGCTCGTCCAGCGGCCCACCGCCGACATGAACGCGTCGGCCTGACGCGCGACTTCTCGCCGCCGCGCCAGCGCCTCGCGGTGCGCGCGGGTCCGGTAGTGGCTCGGCCAGCTCGCGAACTCCGAGCCCGGACAGGCGGGGCAGGCGCGGGCGATCACGTCCATCCCTGATGTCGGACCCCCCTGCAGAACTCACCCTCGATCGGCGTTTCGGACTG
>JAJYDP010000103.1 GCA_021777365.1 Chloroflexota bacterium
CGGTCGCAGGCACGACGTCGCTGTGGGTGAGTCCTGCCCCGGCTTCGGTCAGATGGGCCGTCCGGCCCACCCCGGGAGCGACCGTCTTTCCCTTACCCGCGGGGAGCCCGCGGGTGCAGCCTCGGGCCGCGCGTGCCCCGCGCGTCGCTCGGTCGTCTCCGTCGTCGCTCCAGACGCCTGCCGAGGCGACCCGCGTGACGCGGCGGCTCGTCGTCGAGGCAGTCCGGGCGCGGCAGGGGAGGATGGCCACGGGCAGAGCAGGCAGTCCGGCGACCGCGGTCGAGGCTCGTGCGCGCACGTCGGTTCAACGGGTGCCGGACACCCACGACAGCTCGGTGGTGGACGAGGCCTGGATCGGGCGGATCGCCACCGCCGACGGCGCGTTCGTCACGGACGAGCGGCAGCGCGTGGTGGCCTGGTCCAGCTCCGCGCAGCGGATGCTGGGGTTCTCGCCCGAGGAACTGGTGGGCCAGCCGTGCTACCTGGCCCTCATGGGCCGGGAGCCGGACGGTCATCCCGTGTGTCGTCGCGGGTGCGCGGTCATCCGCAATGCGCGCCGGGGCCGGGGCACGGCGTCGTACGAGGTCACCGCGCGGACCCGGGACGGCTCGCCCCGAGCGCTCTCGTTCAGCATCATCGTCGTGGAGCGGCCCCAGGGCGGATTCCACGTGCTCCACCTGTTCCGGGATGCCGGCAGCTCCGCTCCGGCGCGGTCGCGCCGTGACGCGCGTCCGGACGGGGAGGCCTCCGCCGCCTCGCACGCCCATGTCGATCCATTGACCCGCCGGGAACTCCAGGTGCTGGGCCTCCTGGCGCAGGGATCGACCATCGACGAGATCGCGGCGGCGCTCTCCATCAGCATCTTCACCGCGCGGAACCACGTGGCGAACGTCCAGTGCAAGCTCGGGGCGCGGAACCGTCTCGAGACGGTGCTGCTGGGGATGCGCCGTGGCCTCGTCTGACGTGGCGTCGCCCAGGGAGGCCGCGCGCGTCTTCTCGGACACCAGGGTCGCGTCGCGGAGGCGACGCGCTCCCGCGCGTTCGTCCGCGACTGGTGCGCTCGCACCATGACTTGGCGGATCGCGGGACACAGACTGGCCGGGGGTCGCGGGGGTGCGCCTGCGACGCCGTTCGGGTCCGGATCGGGACGTAGAGGAGAAGGTCGCCGCCCATGAGCCCACTCGATCTCTCGCGCTGGCAGTTCGGCATCACCACCGTCTACCACTTCCTCTTCGTCCCGCTGACGATCGGGCTGGCGTTCCTGGTGGCGGGGCTGCAGACGGCCTGGGTGCGCAGCGGCAATGAGCGCTATCTGCGCCTCACGCGCTTCTACGGCGAGCTCTTCCTGATCAACTTCGCGCTCGGTGTGGTCACCGGGATCGTGCAGGAGTTCCAGTTCGGGATGAACTGGAGCGCCTACAGCCGCTTCGTGGGCGACATCTTCGGCGCCCCACTCGCCATCGAGGGGCTCCTCGCGTTCTTCCTCGAGTCGACCTTCCTGGGGCTCTGGATCTTCGGGTGGGATCGCCTGCCTCGCCTGGCGCACCTCGCCACGATCTGGATCGCCGCGATCGGCACGGCGCTCTCCGCCTTCTTCATCCTGGCTGCCAACGCGTGGATGCAGCATCCGGTGGGCTACCAGCTCGACACGGCGGCCGGGCGCGCGGTGCAGACGGACTTCCTGGCCGTGGTCACCAACCCGGTGGCCGTGATCACGTTCCCCCACACCATCGTGGCCGCGTTCCTGACCGCCGGGGCCTTCATGGCCGCGGTCGCCCTCTGGCGGCTCTGGCGACATCCCGACCGCGACGCCGACGCGTTCCGAACCGCCGCACGGGTGGGCGCGGTGACGGTCCTGGTGGCGGCCGTGCTGGTGGTGGTCACCGGCGACCAGCAGGGCAAGGTGATGACCGACGTGCAGCCGATGAAGATGGCGGCGGCGGAGGCGCTCTACAAGACCGAGCAGCCGGCGTCGTTCTCGATCTTCACCATCGGGTCGCTCGACGGGCGCACGGAGCTCTTCTCGATCCGGATCCCGGACCTGCTCTCCTTCCTCGCCACGGGCAACCTGAACGGCCGGGTGGAGGGGATCAACGACCTGCAGAGCCAGTACCAGGCCACGTACGGCCCCGGCGACTACGTGCCCTACGTGCCGCTCACCTACTGGTCGTTCCGCCTGATGATCGGGACGGGCGCCCTGGCGGCGCTCGGGGCGCTCTGGATGCTGTGGGCGCTGCGGAAACGCGACCTCCCCATCGGGCGATGGGTGCTGGCCGTATCGGTGCTCCTGCCGCTCCTGCCGCTCGCGGCGAACTCGCTCGGTTGGATCTTCACGGAGATGGGCCGGCAGCCGTGGATCGTCTTCGGCCTGATGACGACACAGGCCGGCGTCTCCCCCGGGACATCGTCCGCCGAGGTGCTGATCAGCGTGGTCGGGTTCACGCTCCTCTACGGCGTGCTGGCCGTCATCGAGGTCGGCCTGCTCCTGCGCCGCATCCGGGGCGGTCTTCCGGACACGGCGTCCCCGGGCGCCGGTGACGAGCTCGGCCGCCCCGCGGCCTTCAGCTACTAGAGAGCGGGTGTCGCCGTGGAACTGACGACGATCTGGTTCGCGCTCATCGCGATCCTGTGGATCGGCTACTTCGTGCTGGAGGGCTTCGACTTCGGGGTGGGCATGCTCCTCCCCGTGCTGGGGCGCAGCGACCGGGAGCGGCGCGCCATGATCAACACCATCGGCCCGGTCTGGGACGGCAACGAGGTGTGGGTCCTGGTCGCGGGCGGCGCGACCTTCGCGGCGTTCCCCGAGTGGTACGCGACGCTCTTCAGCGGCTTCTACCTGGCCCTCTTCCTCATCCTGGTGGGGCTCATCATCCGCGGGGTCGCGTTCGAGTTCCGCAGCAAGCGGCCGGGGACGACCTGGCGCGGAGGCTGGGACGCCGCGATCTTCCTGGGATCGCTGCTCCCGGCGCTCCTCTGGGGCGTGGCGTTCGCGAACATCGTGCACGGCGTCCCGATCGATGCCCACCACCAGTTCACCGGCAACCTGTTCACGCTGCTCAACCCGTACGGGCTGCTGGGCGGGCTGACCCTGCTGACCCTGTTCCTGACCCACGGGGCGCTCTTCCTGGCCCTGAAGACGACGGGCGACCTGCGCACCCGCGCCAACGCGCTGGCCGGCCGGCTCGGGCTGGTCGCGGCGGTGGTGGCGGTGGTCTTCCTGGCCTGGACCCAGGCGATCCGCGGGACGGAGGTGACGCTGGTCCTCGCGGTCCTGGCCGCCGTGGCGCTGGTGGGGGCGCTGCTGGCCAACCGCACCGGGCGCGAGGGCTGGGCGTTCGCGGGGACCGCCCTCACGATCGTCCTCGCGGTCGCCTCGCTCTTCGTGGGGCTCTTCCCGAACGTGATGCCGTCCACCACGGATGCCGCGTACAGCCTGACCACCACGAACGCGGCGTCGACGTCCTACACCCTTACCATCATGACGTGGGTCGCCGTCATCTTCACGCCGATCGTCCTCATCTACCAGGGGTGGACCTACTGGGTCTTCCGCCGGCGGATCTCGGTCGACCAGATCCCCGCCGACTCGTCGCACTGAGACCGGGCCCGGCGGCCGGGCGCGCCCGGCCGCCGCTCGCGTGAGGCCGCTCGATCCCCGCCTGCTCCGGTACGCGCGCGCGACCGCCGGGGCACTGGGGGCCGCCGTCGCCTTCGGCGTGATCACGGCCGTGCTGGCGATCGCGCAGGCGGCGCTCATCGCCCACGCGGTGGACGCCGCGTTCCTGCACGGCGCGTCCCTGGGCGAGCTGGTGGTGCCGCTGGCCGGGCTCGCCGCGGTCTTCCTGGGGCGCGCCGCCGCGGCCTGGGGCCAGGACGTGGTGGCCCACCGGGCGGCAGCCGCGGTGAAGTCGAGCCTCCGCCGCCGGGTGCTGGAGCGCGCGGTGGCACTGGGTCCCGCCTGGGCGTCGGACGCCCGGAGCGGCGAGGTGGTCACGCTGGTCACGCGCGGGCTGGACGCCCTCGACGCGTACTTCTCCCGCTACGTCCCGCAGCTCGCGCTGTCGCTCATCGTGCCGGCGGCGGTGCTGGTGAGCCTGCTGGTGGTGGATCCGCTCTCCGCCCTGATCGTGGCGCTGACGGTGCCGCTCATCCCCATCTTCATGATCCTGATCGGGCGGGCCACGGAGACGCGGCGGCACCGGCGCTGGGTGGCCCTGGGGACGCTCGCCCACTACTTCCTGGACGTGGTGGGAGGGCTGCCGACCCTGAAGGTGTACGGCCGCGCCCGCGCCCAGGTGGAGCGCCTGCACGAGGTCACCGACGCCTACCGGCGCGAGACGCTGGCGACCCTGCGGGTCGCGTTCCTCTCGGCCTTCGTGCTGGAGCTCGCCGCCACCCTCTCGGTGGCGCTGGTGGCGGTGGGCGTGGGGCTCCGCCTGGTGGCCGGTGGCATGGACCTGCAGGCAGGACTCTTCGTCCTGGTCCTGGCGCCCGAGGCCTACCTGCCGCTCCGGCAGCTGGGTGCCAACTTCCACGCGAGCGAGGAGGGGCTGGCCGCGGCCGGGGCGGCGTTCGCCATCATCGAGGCGCCCGCCCCGGATGCCGGGACGATCCACCTTCCACCGGAGGCGCGGCTGCGGGAGCTTCGCGTCGAGGGGGTGACGGTCAACCAGCCCGACCGCGGGCTGGCCGCGCCCGCCGGAGCTTCGCTGGCGGTGCGCCCGGGCGAGATCGTCGCCCTGCGCGGGGCGAGCGGCGCCGGGAAGACCACGCTGCTCCACGTGGTGCTGGGGCTGCGGAGGCCGGACGAGGGCCACGTCACGCTGGACCTGGGCGGCGGCGCCCCGGTGCGTGTCGCGGACCTGGCCCCGGCGGACTGGCGCCGGCACGTGGCCTGGGTGGCGCAGGTGCCGTTCCTCTTCGCCGGCAGCGTGGCGGAGAACGTCCGCCTGGCGGAGCCCGATGCATCCGATGCCGAGGTCCGGGCCGCGCTGGCGGCGGCGGGGCTCCCCGACGTGGACCTCGCCCTGGTCCTCGGGGAGCACGGCGCGGGGCTCTCCACCGGGCAGCGCCGGCGCGTCGCCGTGGCGCGTGCGCTGCTCCGCGATGCACCGCTGCTCCTCCTCGACGAACCGACCGCCGGCCTGGATGCCGAGGCCGAGGCCGAGGTCCTGGCATCCCTCCGCGAGGTGGCCCGCCGTCGTGCCACGGCCGTGGTCCTGGTGGCGCACCGCCCGGCGGCCCTGGCGGTGGCCGATCGCGTGGTGACCGTCTCGTCGCGGGCGGTGCCGGCGTGACCCCGCCGGCGGAGGAGCTCCCGGGGAACGTCGCCCCGCCGATGTCGCGTCCATCGCCGGAGGAACGCCCCGCGCCGGAGGAACGCCCCGCGCCGGATGAACGCCCCCGGCCGGCGGAACGCCCCGCGCCGGATGAACGCACCCGGCCGGCGCTCCAGCGGATCGTGCGCATCGGCCGCCCCATGACCGGCCGCCTGCTGCTGGCGGTGCTCGCCGGGGTCGCGGCCGCCGGCTCGGCCGTGGGCCTCACCGCCACGTCGGCCTGGCTCATCGCGCGGGCCGCCCAGCGTCCCCCGGTCCTGGCCCTCATGGTCGCCATCACGGCGGTGCAGACCTTCGGCATCGGACGGGCCGCGTTCCGCTATGCCGAGCGCCTGGCCGCCCACGACGCGGCGTTCCGCATCCTGGGCGAACTGCGGGTCCACGTCTACCGGCACCTCGAGCGGCTTGCGCCGGCGGGCCTTGCCGCGTTCCGTTCCGGCGATCTCCTCGCGCGCCTGGTCTCGGACGTCGACGGCCTGGCCGACCTGTGGCTGCGGCTGCTGCTCCCCTACGCCGCGGCGCTGGTCGTGGCAGCCGGCGCCACGGTCCTGGTCGGATGGCTCGCGCCGGCGGCGGGGATCGCGCTCGGGATCACGCTCGCCTTCGTCGCGCTCGTGGCTCCCGTGCTGGCCGGGGCGTATTCGCGGCGCGCGGAACGCGCCGTCGCCCCCACCCGCGGCGCGCTCGCAGCGGCGACGGTGGACGTGCTGGCCGGCGCGCCGGAGCTGCTGGTGGCGGGCGCGGCGGGACGGACGATCGACCGCATCGGCCGCACCGACGAGCGCCTCGCGGCAGCCGAGCGGCGCACCGCCGCGGGTGGCGCCACCGGCGCCCTCTTCTCGGGGATCGCCACCGGCGCGGCCGTCTGGTGTGCCCTGGTGGCGGGCGTGCTGGCGGTGCGCGAGGGCGCCCTCGGCGGCGTCGGGCTGGCGGTCGTGGCGCTCACCCCGATCGCCGCGCACGAGGTGGTCGCCGGCCTGGTCTCGGCGGCGCAGCACCTGCCGGGCCTCGCCGCGTCGGCCGAACGTGTGGTGGACGTCCTCGACCGCCCGGAACCGGTGCACGAGCCGGATGCGCCGCTCCCGCTGCCGCCGGGTCCCTGCGGGCTGCGGGTCCGCGGCCTGGCCGCGCGGTACGACCCCGCCGGGCCCGACGTGCTGCGCGGCCTCGACCTCGACGTGGCCCCAGGCGGGCGGCTGCTGGTGACCGGGCCCAGTGGCTCCGGCAAGAGCACGCTCGCCGCGGTGCTGCTCCGGTTCCTTGAACCGTCCGGGGGCACCGTGCAGCTGGTCGCGCCGGGCGGGCCCGTCGACCTCGTGCGCCTCGCCGCTGAGGACGTGCGGCGCGTGATCGGGCTCTGCGCGCAGGACGCCCACGTCTTCGACACGTCGATCCGCGAGAACGTGCGCCTGGCCCGGTCGGACGCCGACGACGCGGCACTGCGCGACGCGCTCCGGCGCGCCCAGCTCGGGGGCTGGGTGGACTCGCTGCCGGAAGGCCTGGACACCCGCGTGGGAGAGCACGGCGCCCGCCTGTCGGCCGGTCAGCGCCAGCGCCTAGCGCTCGCCCGGGCGTTGCTGGCCGATCCCCCGGTGGTGATCTTCGACGAGCCGACGGAGCACCTCGACGAGGCGACCGCCGCGGCGCTGACAGCCGATCTCCTGGCGGCCACGGCCGGGCGGACCGTGATCATGATCACCCACCGGCCGGAGCTCATGGAGGCCGCGAACTGGTCGGGTACGGTGGACCTCGGCAGCCCGGAATCCCGGGCGGCCCGCTAAGGTTTAGCAATCTTCATCGCCGCGATTCCGGGAGGCGATCCCGAAGCGCGACGATGCATGGGTTTGCACCGGGGCGTCCGCCCCACCGCGCCCAGCGGAATTGCGTCTGACGAGGGAACCATGACACGAGGCCGCGTTGCGTCCCTGTCCCTGGCTGCGCTGCTGCTCCTGACCACGGCCGCCCCCGGCGCCGCCCTGGCCGCCAGCTTCTCGGTCTACACGCCGTACCCGGCGGTCACCGTCCAGCCAGGCAACACCGTCAACTTCGACCTCACCGTGACCACGCCCTCCCCCGAGCGCGTCGACCTCTCCACGAGCGGGACGCCCAGCGGGTGGACGGCGACGCTCACGGGGGGCGGGAACACGATCGACGCGGTCTATACCGGTGGGAGCACGCCTCCCTCGGTCAGCCTGGCCGTGAAGGTGCCCCAGGACGCCACGCCCGGTGTCCAGACCATCACGGTCACGGCGACGGCGGCCCAGGGAACGCAGACCCTTCCGCTCACCATCCGGGTCGAGAGCACCGCGGGCGGCGGCGTGCAGCTGACCACGGACTTCGCGAAGCTCTCGGGCACCGCGAGCAGCACGTTCACCTACAGCCTGACCCTGGCCAACAACGGGACGCAGCAGCAGACGTTCACCCTGCAGGGGCAGGGCCCGGACGGCTGGCAGGTCGAGGTCCACCCCTCGAGCAACGCACAGGCGCTCACGGACACCGTCGCCGGCGGGTCGACCGACACGCTCACCGTGACGGTGACGCCGCCAAGCACGGTGCCGGCCGGCCAGTACCCCATCAGCGTGGCCGTCGCGGCCGGGTCCCAGACCGCGCAGGCAAAGCTTGAGGCCGACGTCACGGGCTCCCCGGCGCTGACGCTCAGCACGCCGAACCAGGTGCTGAACGCGCAGGTGACCGCCGGCGGCAGCGGGACGATCTCGCTGATCGTGACGAACAGCGGCGCCGTTCCGCTCAGCAACGTCAGCCTGACGGCCACCCCGCCGAGCGGGTGGACCGTCTCCTACTCGCCCTCCACCATCGCCTCCATGCAGCCGGGCGATGCCAAGACCATCACGGCCACCATCCATCCGTCGAGCGACGCGCTCACCGGCGACTACGACGTCACGATGACCGCCAGCTCGGGCTCCGCCAGCCAGAGCCTGGACATCCGGACCACCGTGCAGACCTCCCCGCTCTGGGGGTTCGTGGGGCTCGTCCTGATCGCGGTCGTGCTGGTGGGCCTGGGCTGGGTCTTCCGCCGCTACGGCAGGCGCTGAGATGACGTCCGCGGACGAGCGGCTGGAAGGCCAGCGGGAGCCGGGGGCGGACGGCGCGGACGCCGGGCCGGTCGCGGCCGACGGCGGGGGTGCACCACGCACGCCCGAACGACGCGGCCGGAGCGACTCGCGTGCCCGGGGGACGCGCGGCGATGCCGAGCGAGGCGCGGTGCCCTCGGTCATCCGGGCGCGCGCCCTCACCAAGCGCTACGGGGACGTGCTGGCCGTCGACCACCTCAACCTGGACGTGCGGCCCGGCGAGGTGTTCGGGCTCCTGGGGCCGAACGGCGCCGGCAAGACCACCACCATCCTGATGCTGCTCGGGCTCTCCGAGCCGACCGACGGGCGCGCCGAGGTGGCCGGGTTCGACCCGACGCGGACCCCGCTCGAGGTCAAGCGGCGGGTGGGCTAGCTGCCCGACGAGGTCGGCTTCTACGGCGGTCTCACCGGTCGCCAGAACCTGCGCTACACGGCCCGCCTCAACCGCCTCGACCGCCGCACCACCGAGGAACGGCTGACCGACCTGCTGGCCCAGGTGGGCCTGGCCGACGTCGCCGACCGGCCGGTGGACACGTACTCGCGGGGCATGCGGCAGCGCCTGGGGCTGGCGGACGCCCTGGTCAAGGACCCGTCCGTGGTGATCCTGGACGAGCCGACCACCGCGATCGACCCGGCCGGCGTGACCGAGGTGCTGGCGCTCATCCGCTCCATCGCCCGCGACCGGGGCGCCGCCGTCCTGCTGTCGAGTCACCTGCTCCACCAGGTGCAGCAGGTCTGCGACCGCGTGGCCATCTTCGTTTCCGGTCGCATCGTCGCGCAGGGCACCATGCGGCGCCTTGCTGAGCAGGTCGCCGCCGACACCCTGCAGATCGAGGTGGGCCTGGAGGGGCCGGCCGACGCGTTCGAGCCCGCCCTGCGGGCGATCCCCGGGGTGCACGACGCGGTCCGCGACGACCACGACCCGCGAGTCTGGCGCGTGACCGGGGCGCGGGCACTGCAGTCACGGCTGGCGGCCGAGCTGGCCTCGCGCGGCGTGGGCGTCTGGCACCTGCGGCGCGTCGGCGACGACCTGGACGAGATCTACATGCGCTACTTCGGCAGGGAGGAGGCGGGCAATGGCCGGGCAGCCTGACGTGACCCGCCCGGTTCCGGCGGGCGCCGGACCGGCTTCCCCCGACCCGGGCACTTCCCCGGAGCGGCGCGGCCCGGATGCTGGAGGCCAGGGCAGCGGCATGCCGGCCCGGGTCAGGTCGTGGTGGGCGGGGAGCGGCGAGACAAGCCCCGGGGGCGGCTGGCGCGTGATCGCCGACAAGGAGTTCGGCGACCACGTGCTGAGCATCCGGCTCTTCATCCTGATCGCGATCCTCGGCCTGGCCGCCGCGGGCGCGATCTACTCCACCACCACGTACGTCCAGGCCAACGCCCAGCAGGCGACCGGCTCCGCGGGCCTCTTCGTGCTGCTCTTCAGCGCCCAGTCGCCCTCCTCGCAGGTCCCCGCCTTCACCACGCTGATCGGGCTCTTCGGGCCGCTCCTCGGGATCGCCTTCGGGTTCGACGCCATCAACGGCGAGCGCGCCGAGCGGACGCTGCCGCGGCTGGTGGCCCAGCCGATCCACCGCGATGACGTGATCAACGGCAAGTTCGCGGCCGGCCTCGCGGCCATCGGGCTGGTCCTGGCATCCATCACGGTCCTGGTCTCGGGCGTGGCGTTCTTCGAGCTGGGGATCGTGCCCGGGCCCGACGACGTGGCGCGCGTCGCGACCTGGGTCCTGTTGACGGTCATCTACGTGGGCTTCTGGCTGGCCTTCGCCATGCTCTGCTCCATCGTGCTGAGGCGCGCCGCCACCTCCGCCCTGGCGGCGATCTCCGTCTGGCTGGTCCTGACGCTCTTCGCCTCGCTGCTCACCAGCGTGGTGGCCGGGGTGCTCTCCCCGGTCCCATCGAACGCGTCCCTGCAGCAGCAGGTGGCCAACGCGCAGCTGCAGCTGGATCTCTCGAGGATCTCGCCCGGGGAGCTCTACAGCGAGGCGACCGCCTACCTGCTCGACCCGACGGTGCAGACGGTGGGGATCATCCTGCCCTCGCAGCAGACCTCCCTGCCCTCCATCCTCCCCTACGAGCAGAGCGTGCTGCTCGGGTGGCCGCAGGGCGTGGCGCTGGTGGCGCTCACGGTGGTCTGCTTCGGGGCGGGCTACGTCGCCTTCATGCGACAGGAGGTCAGGGCCTGACGGGATCCGGTCAGGCCCAGTCGCGGCGCCGGGCCTGATCGGCGGGGCGTGGCATCGCGTGCCGCTCCGACGCCGGCGGCGGGGCCGGCATGATGCCGGGCACGCGGCGAGCTGAACGTTCGGGCCCGGCGGCGTGCCCGAACGCGCCCTACGGGACCAGCGCGACCAGGCAGGTGGGGCCCCCGTCGGCGCGGGCGAACTCGTCGAGCGCGAGCTCGACGACCGTCTCGCCGCGGGAGCGCAGGAGCGTGGCGGTCGTGGGATGGCCGGCGGCCATCAGCACCCGCCCCGCCACGGCCAGCACGTTGGCGGCGCCCGCCTCGTCGTCGGGCACGAGCAGCCGCTCGACCTCGGATTCGGGCGCCGAGCCGGGTGCCCGATCCAGCGACGCGAAGCCGGCCGCGGTGCCCAGCAGGCGGCCCGGGCCGAGCGGCGTCACCGCCGTGGCCAGGTGGAGCCGGTCCGTGACCGGGCAGAGGAAGGCGCGGTAGCCGTGCGACGCCACGGCCAGCGCGAGCTGCCCGGCCCCGCAGACATTCGTGCGCCCCGACACGCCGATGGCGACCCGGTCCCCGTAGACGATCACGTCCCCGCCGTCGAGCGTGCCGGGCTCCTCGATCTCGACGACCGTCGCCTCCGGGGCCAGCTGCTGCGCGCGGTCGGCCACCGAGGCCACCTCGCCGCGGCGCGAGGGTGCGCCCGGGCGCGTGACCACCAGCAGCGCGGTCGGCCCGTCCGCGTCGTCGGCCCGCGGCAGCGC
>JAJYDP010000104.1 GCA_021777365.1 Chloroflexota bacterium
GTGAACGGACCCACCACCCCGCGGCGCGCCTCGGCTGGATCAGACACGCGGGGTCAGGTAACTGAACCGGGCCGCGAACCAGCCCAGCCAGTCGAACACCAGGCTCAGTCCCACCAGCACCACCAGCGATCCGCCCGCCAGCTCCATCGCCCGCGCATGCCGGCGGAGCGCGCGGATGAGGCCGGGCGTCCGGTCGATCGCGAGCGCGAACAGGATGAACGGGATGCCCAGCCCGGCAGAGTAGGCCGCGAACAGCAGGCCCGCCTGCACGCTGGGGCCCAGCGCCGCCAGCCCCAGGATCGCGCCGAGAGTCGGTCC
Organism: Chloroflexota bacterium; assembly: GCA_021777365.1. The sequence goes on from JAJYDP010000104.1 coordinate 319, forward strand.
GATGCAGGGCGTCCAGCCGATGGCAAAGATGGCGCCCAGGCCGAAGGCCCCGAGCGGCGTGCGCCGCGCGCCGCCGAGGGGCGTGGCCCCGGACCGATCCAGCGGCCGCCACGTTCGCGCGAGCAGCCCGATCGGGAGCAGCCCGGCCAGGTTCAGTCCCAGGACGATCAGTACGACCCCTCCGACCTGTCGCAGGGTCGGCAGGTTCGGGGCGAGAATGCCGCCCGCGTACGTCGCCGTGACGCCCAGGATCGTGAAGACGCTCCCGAACCCCAGCACGAAGGCGGCTGCGTGCGCGAGCACCAGCCACCGGTCGCGGCCCATGCCGGCCTCCCGGAGCCGACCGGCGAACGCGGTGCCGCGCCCTCCTCCGATCACGGCCACCGACGCACCGCCGGTCACGGATACCTGCTCCCCGCCCGAGCCGGCCGCGATCGCCCCGATCTGCCCCAGGTACGCCGGCACCACCGGCAGGACGCACGGCGACAGGAAGCTCAGGAGTCCCGCGAGGAGGGCGGCGGCGAGCGTCAGGTCCGGCATCGCACGCGGCCGATGGCCGTCATCGCGCTGGCGCCCCGTCCAGGACCATCGAGAGAAACCGGCGGATCGCGCCCGGTCGCATCGCCAGCGGCAGCTCGTCCGGACCGGCCATCAGCACCGGGATCGACTCGATGTGGCGCGTCAGCAGCGCGGGATCGGACTCGATGTCGACCTCGACCAGGCGTGGCACGGTTGAGCCAGCCGATGCGCGTTCGGCGAGCACGAGGTCGAGCTCCTCGCGCGCCTCGTCGCACAGATGGCATCCCGGTCGGGTCAGGAAGGAGATGATCGGGGGAGGGGAGGCGTCGGCCACCGCCGCATTCTAGGGCAGGGTTGCCCACGAGCCCTCGACGTACAATCTCGCGGCACGCCCCCGTAGCTCAGTGGATAGAGCGAGGCCGTCCTAAGGCCTGCGTCGGCGGTTCGAGTCCGTCCGGGGGCGCCAGAAGCACACCGTTCGCCAGCGAGAAGGATCGTTGGAACAGGGTGGATCCCGGCGGATCAGCTGCCATGCCGCCGATCCAACATCTCGGCGGCATGGCAGGACTCGTGAATCACGTGGCGCGCCGCCCAGGACGCGCCAGCAGGGAAAGGTTCCTACCGTGGAGATGACCATCGACTTCCCTGGCGGCGCACGCGTCGACGCGCATTTCGGCGGTTTCGTCGTGCCGACCGATCAGCCGCCGTCAGGCGGCGGCCAGGGTTCGGCCCCGACGCCGTTCGCGACTTTCCTGTCGACGATCGGGACGTGCGCCGGCATCTATGTACTGGGCTTCTGCCGGCAGCGCGGAATCCCGACGGATGGCATTCGTCTCGTCCAGCGAATGCAGGTTGACCCGATGACCCACCTGGTGACGGAGGTTCAGGTCACGATCGAGCTGCCCGACGGATTCCCCGCGAAGTACACGGACGCAGTCATTCGCGCGGCCGAGCAGTGCGCGGTGAAGAAGCACTTCGAGCGCCCACCCATCATCCGCGTGGACAGCATCCTCGCGGGCTGACCTCCGACCCGCTCCCACGCGGACGCGTACCAGGCGAGAAGGTCGATTTCTTTACCTGCTGCGCCTGCGGGTCCGTCCGAGGGCGCTTCCTCTCCCGTTTCCGGTTCGCTCCCGCCCTGCCGGCACCAGCGCGCGCCACTTGCTGGCACGCGCGCTCCGGTGGCGGCCGACGCTCCGGCATCCGGGGTCGAGCTCGACTACAACCTGCGCGCGGCGATCGACACGGCGCTGGGGACGCTCCGGCCTATGCCTGCGCCTCGGCGTGAGCATCGGCGAGCCTAGCGCGCGTGGAGCTCCAGCGCGCCAGCTCGCGCAGCGCCCCTTCCGACGAGGAGCCGGGCTCGGCCGAGTAGGTCACGATCGTCAGACCGGGGTCTGCGGGAAGCTCGAGGGCCTCGTACGCCAGGGTGAGATCCCCGACGAGCGGGTGGTGGAAGTGCTTGATGCCGCTCCGATGGAACCGCACGTCGTGGCTGGCCCAGAGCACCCGGAACTCCTCGCTGCGGGTAGAGAGCGCGCCGACCAGGTCGGACAGCGCACGGTCGTAGGGATTGCGTCCAGCCTCACCACGTAGTTGCGCCACGATGTCGTGGGCCGATGTCTCCCAGTCGACGTAGAACGATCTCGCCCGGGCATCCAGGAAGACGAACCGCGCCGAGTTCGGCGGCCGGGCCGGGTCGCGGAAGTGCTCTGAGTAGAGGGCGGCCGCCAGCGGGTTGGCGTAGAGGATGTCCAGGCGCCCGTTGCGCACGAAGGCAGCGACCCCGGACATGGCGTCGACGATCCGCTGGACGCTGGGCCGGACGCGCTGGGGCGTCGAGATCCGGCGCGGCAGCCGCTCCGCGTTCGCCGTGCGGACGAGGTCGAGCAGGTGGGCGCGCTCGGCCTCGTCGAGCTGGAGCGCGCGGCTCACGGCCTCGAGCACGTCGTCGGACACCCCGCGCGCGTTCCCGCGCTCGAGCCGTGTGTAGTACTCGACGCTGATGCCCGCGAGGAGCGCGACCTCCTCGCGACGCAGGCCCGAGACGCGGCGCTGCCGGCCGTACGTCGGCAGGCCCGCGTGCGCGGGCGTCACCTTCGCCCGGCGCGTCGTCAGGAACTCGCGGATCTCGTCTGCGTTGCCCATGTCGCGCCAACGGTACGCGCGTGCCGCGTCGCGTGGGAGGCACTCGCAGTACCCCTATCACGCGTGCCTTCCTCGGCGCGATGCCCGGTGGTTCGATGGCCGCGACACAGGGAACGAACCAGCCAGGAGTGACATGCGAGCCGCCATCTTCAACGGACCCCGGAGCATCGCGTACGGCGAGCTGCCCGACCCGGCGATCATCGCGCCGACCGACGCCGTCGTCCGCGTCGCCCTCGCCTGCGTGTGCGGGTCCGACCTCTGGTATTACCGCGGCGAGTCGCCGCACACGCGGGGTGCGATCGGGCACGAGTTCATCGGCGTCGTCGAACAGGTGGGCTCGGCGGTCAGCACCCTCGTCGAGGGCGACTTCGTGATCGCCCCGTTCACCTACAGCGACGGCACGTGCGCCCTCTGCCGCGCGGGATGGACGTCCAACTGCATCAACGGTGGCGCGTTCGGCGGCAACGGGAGCAACGGCGGCCAGGGCGAGCGAGTCCGCGTCCCGTTCGCGGACGCGACGCTCGTGAAGGTGCCGGGCTCGGGCCACTCGGACGAGACGATGCGCTCGCTCCTCACGCTCTCCGACGTCATGTGCACGGGCCACCACGCGGCGGTGAGCGGCGGCGTGAAGCCGGGCAGCGCGGTCGCGGTCGTCGGGGACGGCGCGGTGGGCCTGTGCGCCGTCCTCGCCGCGAGCCGCCTCGGCGCCGAGCGCATCATCGCCCTCAGCCGGACCCCAGCCCGCCAGGCCCTCGCCCGGGAGTTCGGCGCGACCGACATCATCCCCGAGCGTGGGGACGCGGCGACCGAGGCGGTCCTGGAGCTGACGGATGGACTGGGCGTCGACGTCGCGCTCGAGTGCGTCGGGACGGGCCAGTCGACGGCGACGGCATTCGCGATCGCCCGACCCGGTTCGGTCGTTGGTGCGGTCGGAGCTCCGCACGGGGTCGAGGTCCCGATCGCCACGGTCATCTTCCGTAATGTCGGCCTGCGCGGCGGCGTGGCCCCGGTCCGCCGGTACCTCCCCGAGCTCCTCGACGACGTCCTCGCCGGCCGGATCAACCCCGGCCGCGTGTTCGACTTCGAGACGGACCTCGAGGGTATCGCGGGCGCCTATGCCGCCATGGACGAGCGCCGGGCGGTCAAGGCCCTCGTCCGGGTCGGGACCGCGCGATGACGGCCGTCCGCCGACCGGACGGAGGAGGTCAGCGACGAACCACGCCTGGCCGGACTGAAGGAGGGGACATGATGCAGAAGCGCAATCTCGGAAACGGAAACCTGGAGGTCTCGGCCATCGGGCTTGGCTGCATGGGAATGAGCTTCTCCTACGGTCCCGCCGCGAACAAGCAGGAAATGGTCTCCCTGCTTCGGTCGGCCGTCGAACGAGGCGTCACCTTCTTCGATACCGCGGAGGTGTACGGCCCATTCGCCAACGAAGAACTCGTGGGCGAAGCTCTCTTCCCCTTCCGCGGGCAGGTCGTGATCGCCACCAAGTTCGGATTCAAGCTCGATCCCAACGGCGGGCCTCAGTGGGTGGGCCTCGATAGCCGCCCGGAGCACATCAGGGAGGTTGCCGAGGGCTCGCTCAAGCGACTGAAGGTCGAGACCATCGACCTGTTCTATCAACATCGCGTCGATCCGGACGTGCCGATCGAAGACGTGGCAGGGGCGGTGAAAGGTCTGATCCAGGAAGGCAAGGTCAAGCATTTCGGCCTTTCCGAAGCCGGCGCGGAGACCATCCGTCGCGCACACGCAGTCCACCCGGTCACCGCGGTCCAGAGCGAGTATTCGCTGTGGACGAGAGGCCCTGAACGCGATGTGCTGCCGACCCTGGAGAAACTCGGCATCGGCTTCGTTCCCTACAGTCCACTCGGTAAGGGCTTCCTCACGGGGAGGATCAACGAGAACACCACGTTCGACGCCTCCGACTTCCGCAACACCCTGCCTCGCTTCGCACCGGATGCTCGGAAAGCGAACCAGGCGTTGGTCGATCTGCTTCACATGCTCGGAGAACGGAAGAAGGCGACACCTGCCCAGATCGCGCTGGCGTGGCTCCTGGCCCAGAAGCCGTGGATCGTGCCGATCCCTGGCACCCGGAAGCTGGAGCGCCTGGAGGAGAACATCGCGGCGGCCGCCGTCGAACTCACGCCCGACGACCTTCGGGAGATCGATGCCGCCGCCTCCAGGATCAGTGCAGGGAGCTCGCTACCCCGAACATCTCGAGCAGCTGGCCGGTCGCTGACCGGCGACAGCTCTCTTCTCCGGCAAGCGATCTCTGCCGGACCAGATAAGGAGCACAGGATGGAGATCCTGCGGAAGCAACCGACGGTGAAGGCGCCTGCCGACACCTTCACGGGCGATGCGTGGTTCGACGTGATCGTCCGCGGCCAGGCGCCCTCCCGCGTCCGCGTCAACGTCGTGCGGTTCGCGCCCGGGGCCCGCAACGCCTGGCACTCGCACGCGGTCGGTCAGACGCTGCGCGTCACCGAGGGCGTCGGGCTGGTTCAGGCCCGCGGCGGAGCGGTCATCGAGATCCGCTCGGGCGACACGATCTGGACGCCGCCGGGCGAGTGGCACTGGCACGGCGCCGCGCCCGACCACTTCATGACCCACCTCGCCATCTGGGAGGCGCCGGCCGAGGGTCCCGAGACCGAGTGGGGCACGCAGGTCACCAACGCCGAGTACCGAGCAGCGAGCAGCGCGTCCGCGAAGGAGACGTCTCGATGACGACGTGGCCCCAGGACGAGCTGACCAGGATTGGGAGGACCGACGAACTCCAGATCTCGTCGAGACGTCCCGACGGGGACCTGCGACCGTACGTCACGATCTGGGTCGTCCGCTCGGGCGACGACCTCTACGTCCGCTCGGCGTACGGCCCGGACAACGGGTGGTTCCGGCGGGCGAAGGCGTCGGGCCTGGGCCGCATCCGCGCCCGCGGCGTGGAGCGCGACGTGGCGTTCGAGGTGCCCGGACCCGAGGTCGACGCCGATCTGCGCGCGGCGTATCAGGCGAAGTACAACCGGCACGGACCGGCGATCGTCGGCGCGGTCGTCTCGTCCCGGGCGGCGCGATCCACGCTGAGGCTCGTGCCACGGTAGGTCCTCACGACCGGCTATTGCGAGGTCATCGCGTACCAGGCGAGGGCGTCTTTGCCTACTGTGCCCCCGAGTCCGTCCGGGGGCGCAGCACGCAAGGTCATCTGCGGCGCGAAGAAAGGCGCCGCGGCGGGAACGGGCGCGATCGAGACGACGGCGCGGTCGCGGGTCTTGACGCGATCGACGACCATGCGCACCAGTTCCTTGTGTCTGGCTCCGCTCAGCCAGTCTGCCCGGCGGACCATAGGCGATATTGACTATTGTCAACGGCTGTTCAACCGCAGTAGGCTCCCCGTGCCATCTGTCCGTGTCGTCGCGGTCATGTGAGGCCGCACACGCTGGGTCGGTGAAGGGAACTTGGGGGGAGGCTGGCATGCGCAGACGTCTGCTTGTCCTCGCGATGGCCCTCGGCCTGCTCGCCATGCCGCTGGCGAGCCCCGTCAGCGCGAGCCCGCCGCCGGTTCCCGGTACGCCCGGCTTCGCCCCGCCGAGCACGGCGCCGCAGGCCATGACGGCGGCCGACGCCGAGCCCCTGCAGCCGTTCCGCTCGCTGACCGTGCAGGGCAGTTACGTGGCCGCCGGGGTGGGCATGCGCAACCGCGGCTACGGCACCATCACGCTGAGCGGCATCCCCGCCGGCGCGCAGGTGACCGCGGCGTACCTCTTCTGGGACGTCCTGGCCGACACGGCGAGCGCCGACTTCGCCGCCGGCACCCTCGACTCGCAGCCCATCACGGGCACTCTCATCGGCAGCGACGGCAATCCCTGCTGGGGGAACACCGCCAACTTCGCGTACCGCGCCGACGTCACCTCGCTCGTCGCCGGCAACGGCAACGGCGCCTACGCGCTCGCCGGCTTCGCCTCGCACCTCACCGACGGGCAGGACCCGTGGAACGACTACGACAACACGCCGCCACTGCTCGAGGGCGCCTCCCTCGTGGCCGTCTACGAGGACGCGTCCGCCGCCCAGACCCAGGTGCTGCTGTACGACGGGGCCACCGGGGACGCGCGCCGCATCCTGACGCAGACGCTGAGCGGCTTCACCGCGGCCACGCCCGTGAGCGCCCGGACGACCTTCATCGTGGCCGACGGACAGGCGGTCCCCCAGAGCCCGCCGACTTTCGACGGGACGCCGCTTCCGGCGGCCACGCTCAATGGCAGCGATCCGCAGGCCGGGCCTGCGTACAGCCTGAACGACCTGTGGGACACGCGCACGGTCGACGTGTCGGGTCTCGTGCGCCCGGGTGACACGAGCGCCAGCGCCACCATCGACGGAATGACCGATTGCCACGTCTGGGTGGCCCAGGTGCTGGCCGTCTCGAGTTCGAGCAAGCTCCCCGTCCTGTTCGTGCACGGTTATTCGGCGAGCGCCATCGACAACAACTGGATCGACAGCCCGCCACGGCAGCAGGACGAAGGCTTCATCCACGAGCTCGGACGCCAGATCGGCGCCGATGACATCACCAGCTTCCCCTACGTCCAGGACATGGCCTACGCCTCGAGCGGCGTCTGCAACCCGCCTTCGGCCGCGCTCCCCGAGACGCCCGACGGGGGGATGCCGTACGACGCGAGTTCGGTCTCGCGGGACGCCTGCGACAGTAACAGCGACATCGGGCTGAACGCGGTCGCGCTCGACGCCGAAGTGCAGGCGCTGCACGAGCAGACCGGGCAGCGGGTCGTGCTCGTCGCCAACAGCATGGGCGGCGCCATCGTGCGGGGCTTCTTCGCCTACTCGTACGAGCGCCATGACGGGGTTGCGGCGAGCATGGTCGACAGCGCCTTCTTCATCGAGGGCGCGCACCAGGGGGCTCTCCCGACGGCCGATGCCGTCCAACAAGCGCCCAACCTCATCGTGCAGCTCATCAGGCAGTGGCTTTCATCGAGCGGCAACCTACCCAGCGGGCCCGCCGTGAGTGAGCTCGCACCGCAGAGCACCTGGTACAAGTGGGTGAACCCGAACCCGGCACACGTCCCGCAGGTGCCCAGCTTCAACGCCTACGGAGACATCGGCCTCGCGGTGACCTCGTGCCTCTTCGGCGCGTTCTGCGTGCGGACCCCGGTCGTGTTCTACGGCACCGTGGGAGACGGGGTCCTGATGCCGGGCAGCGACAACCCGCTGGCCACGCCCTTGACCGGCGGCGCCCGCTACCTGAACGGGGCGCCGTCCGCCCAGAACTGGGAGTGGGACGTCCGCTCGCAGGTGCCATGGGATCCGACATCGGTGTTGACGCTCGGGCCCGCGGGCGCGTACCTCGTGGCCACGGCGATCATGAACAGCCCGGCCTCGCACACGAACATGGGCACCGAGATGTACCAGACGAGTGTGCCCGACTGCCAGAGCGGCCAGGCCATTTCGCTCGACAGCGAGCTCATCCGGGTGATCGAGGGCCGTGTCACCGGACAGCCCTACCAGTGCCACTCGTAGGAGGACGGACGTGAAGCCAGCGCGGATTCTTGCCGCTGTCAGCGCGATCGTCCTGGTGGGCGCCGGAGCATGGGCGCTGCACACGCCCACGCGCGCCGCCGACCCGGCCCCCGGCGTCGGGGGCTTCTACACCCTCATCGATGCGGGCCGCGGCAGCGAGCTCACAGTCAGCCTCGACCCGGGCGCACTCTCCTATGGCCACTTCACCTTCGGCGCACGCGGCGTCGGCCTCTTCACGAGCAGCGGGCAGGCCGACGTGACGGTGGCCAACGACCACTCGGTCGTGCTCACCTATGCGGGCGCGGCCAGCCTCGACGCGGACGCCTCGCTCGACTTCCGCTTCGGCCTCTCCGCCGAGTCCGGGCAGGAGGTGCCGGCACAGGTGCGCCTCCACGCCCAACTCGACCCGGTCCACCTGACCGGGAGCGCGGAGCTCTGGTACGACGGAGCGCAGTACCAGCTCGTCCACGTGCAGCCGGCCGCCGACCCGAACCGGGCCGTCGCCGCCATCGCGGCCGAGCTGCGTGCCGCGGACTGGACGGCGCTGTACGCGGCCGCCTACAGTGGCCTGCGCGAGTCGATGAGCGAGGCGGACTTCGTCGCCCAGGTCTCGCAGTGGATCGGGGGAGGGCAGGTCACCGACGTGTCGATCCTCTCGGCAGCCACGCAGGCGACCTCGAGCGAGCTTGGCTACACGGTGGCCGAGGCATCGCTCTCGCTGACGCGCACCACGAGCACCGGACCCGTGACCTCGGTCGCGGACCTCAGCCTGCTCGCCGAACCCGACGGCTGGAAGTGGATCAGTCTCACGCCGCGCTCGTGAGCCACCGCCGCCTGGCCGCCCTGGCCCTCGTCGTGGGTGTGTTCGTGGCCGGGTGCGGCCTGATCGGCTCGCGCACGCCAGGGCCGCTGGCCCACGTGCGGGCCCTGCCGGAGGCCTCCCTCGCGCCGCCCGGCAGCGTCCTGATCGCCACCTCTGCGCAGGACGCGCACCAGACAATCGACGGCCCGCAACCGGCCATCTACGTTCGGGTGCTCGGCACGCAGGAGCCGGCGACCGCCGTCGAGACGTTCTACGCCGACAGGCTCCCCTTCGCGGGCTGGACGCCCGATCCCTACTTCATCCGGGAAACCGTCGCCGCATGGGCCGGGGGCTGGACGAAGGGGCCGGTCGAGATGAGCGTGTCGATCCTGCGGCGCGGCACCGACCCGCTCCTGCCGTCGGCCTCCCTGCAGGCCCGCTACCCCACGATCTTCCAGGTTGCGCTATCCGCCGGAGCCGGGGCGTCCTTCCCGCCGTAGTCGCTGGCGCGCCTCCGGTCGCGGCGGCGAAAGGCCGGATGCTGGCGGCGCGACAACCGGGGCCACTGGGTCGGGAGCTCCATAGCAGCCTGCGGTGTTGCGCCGGGCGCGGTCGCGAGCGCCGATGAGGAGGGCCGAGAGCGGGCCGAGCCGATCAGCGGGCTCCCGGAGGAGCTGCACCGCATCGCCGTCACGGTCAACGCCATCTGCCCCCAGGCGACGTCACCAGCCTGCTTCATCGAGTTTGGGGCGATGCTGAAGAAGCCCGCCGCGGCGGGGATCGCGATGCCCGAGGTGCGACTGAAGGAAGTCGAGCCGTCGCTCGGGTCACGCGGCACGGTCGTGGCAACCGCCCGCGGACGGCTCCAGGATGGAGCGACCATCGCCGGATCCATCGCCCGCGGCATCGGGGCGGCCGGGTAGAGGTGGGCTTCCCGCGGCTACGGCGTCGTCGCGTACCAGGCGAGGGCGTCTTTGCCCCCTGTGCCCGCGAGTCCGTCCGGGGCCGCTTGTTCGTGTCCACGCGGCGAGGACGCCGCGGCGCGGCGGTCGACGCTGCAGGTCGTCCCTGCCTGAGCCGGTCTCCGCCATCGCATCCGGCGACCCTGTTGCTCCGGCACGGGGCGACCGCGCTGGCCGACCCGGCCGCGTCGCCCGAGCTGCTCCGTACGGCGGGGCGGCGGGCCGACCGGCATGGGCGACATCCCGACGGGCTCACGGTGCTGACCAGCTCTCGCTACGTGATGGCCTTGGGGAGCGACTTGACGACCGCGGGAACGTGACGACCTTGTCGGGCTCCGGACGGTGGTCGTCCTTGCCAGCCGCGGTGCTATCATTGCTATCGCGGAGGTGGCGATGACGAGGCAGTTGATCGTGCGCAACGTGGACGACGGGATCGTCCGCGCCCTGAAGAGGCGGGCGTCCAGGCATGGCCGCTCTGCGGAGGCGGAGCACCGCGAGATCCTCCGGACAGCCCTGCGCGGTGACCTCGAGCGCGCGTCGTTCAAGCAGGCGCTGGCCTCCATGCCCGACGTCGGCTCCGACGACGACTTCGCCGCCGTCCGTGACCTGCCGCGGGACGTCGAGTGAGCTGGCTCCTGGACACGAACATCGTCTCCGAGCTCCGGAAGGGCGAGCGGGCGAACCCCGGTGTCAGGGCGTGGTTCGCGGAGGCAGCCGAGGAGTCGCTGTTCACGAGCGTCCTCGTCGTCGGTGAGCTGCGGCGCGGGATCGAGTCGATCCGCAGGCGCGACGTGCCGTCCGCGCTCGCGCTCGACCAGTGGCTCGCCGGGATCACGGACGGCTTCGCCGACCGGATCCTGCCCGTGGACCGAGCGGTGGCCGAGCAGTGGGGGAGTCTCAACGTCCCTGACCCCGTTCCCACCGTCGACGGGCTTCTCGCGGCGACCGCGCTGGTGCACCGCCTCACGCTCGTCACGCGGAACACACGTGACGTCGCGCGCACCGGGGTGCTGCTGCTCGATCCTACGGTCTGACCCGCTCGGGCTGCCGAGACCGCCACAGTCCTCCGATCAAGCCAACGCGTACCAGGCCAAGGGGCCGG
>JAJYDP010000105.1 GCA_021777365.1 Chloroflexota bacterium
GCCCGAGGACTGCCATGCGCTCGCGCCCTGCAGGGCGACGACGTCCGAGAGCGAGACCGAGAGTACCGGCCGACGGATCGGCTCGATCCGCGTCACCCCGGGCACGGAGGCGAGGGCGTCGAGCGTCGACACCGGCGCGTACGCCTCGAATCCGCGCGCGTCCTGGTTCGCGACCCGGCCGCCCAGCGCGACGAGGCGATCCTCGGCGGCGGCGCGGGCCGGGCCGGCGGTCGTGACGGAGACGGCGACCTCCGGGCCCGCGGGTCCCAGGGCGGTCAGCAGGTCCGACGCAGCGGAGGCCCCGCTCGAGGCCCCCAGCGCGGCGGCGTGCTCGCGGGCGGACGGAACGACCAGCGCCAGGCCCCCGCGCAGGACCGGTGATTCACCTGCAGGCCGCAAGGGGACGATTCGCGCGGACGGAGTTGCCGCCCCGACCGCCCCCGCCGCGAGCGGCGGCGGCACGAGCAGGGCGACAAGGGCGGCGACCGCGAGCGCGAGCGATCGGTTCCGTCCCACCAGCTTCTCCCGGAGGGGACGCATCGGGCCGGCCGTGGTTCGGCGCTGCGTGCGTTCCCCGCTGGAGGATAGCCGGTGGGCGGCCGGTCACGCCATCAGCCACCCGCGCTCGCGGGATCCGTTCCCAGGAGCATCCGCATGAGGATCTCCGGCGCCTCGTTGCTCTGGCGCGCGACGAGCCGGACGATCCGCCCGGGATCGCCGCGCGTCGCCCGCAGCTGGCGGGCCGGCAGCCCGGGCCAGAGCGCGCGTGCCCGCGCCATGAGCACCTGTGCCGCTCCCTCGACGATCGCGCCCCCGGCGACCGGGCCCGACGCGGCGAACGGGGTCGCCCGCGCATCGCTGCGCGCGGGGAGCCGGGCGCTGCGACTGCCGCCCGGACCGCCCTGCGCGGGGATCCCGACGCGCCGGAAGCGCGATGCCGTGCGCGGATCGCCGGCGGCGGTGCGGGACGTGCCCGGCCCCGCGGGGGCCTCCCACCACGACGATCCGGGGCGCGCCATGTCGCCCGACCCGGCGCGGTCCGGCGTGCCCACCCCCCACTGGCCGATGTCGGCGGGTACGGCCATGATCGTCTCCGTGCCGTTCGGTCGCTGGCGGGAACGATGGCAGGCCCGGCCTTGCAGCGAGGTAACACGCGGCGAGCGGCCTTGCGGTCCCCTTGCAGACCCGGCCGCCGGCCGCGGTCACCAGAGCGGCTTGATGAGGAAGGGCTGGCGGTAGTCCTGCTTGATGCCGTAGTGCATCTGGAGGAAGTACTTGACGATCTCGGTTGACGGATTGCCGAGGCTGTTGGAGGTGTCGTACGTGAAGGCGAGGATCGCCAGCTGCGAGTCGGTCTTGGCGAAGTTGCCGGAAGGCGAGACGAAGCCCACGAACCACGAGTGGAACGGGAGGTGGCCGCCGATGCGGACCGTGCCGTACTGGGCCGTGCCGGTCTTGCCGGCCACGTAGAGGGGCATGTCGACGACGTTCCCGGTGTGCCGGATCACGACGGCCTCGCGGGCGGCCTCGCGGATGTAGGTGAGCACCCACGACGGCACGTTGACCTGCCAGCGCAGCTTCGGGGCGAACGACTGGACGACCTGCCCGGTCGGCGAGAGGATTCCCTTCACGATCTGCGGCTGGTAGAGCTTGCCGCCGTTCGCCAGCGCGCAGTAGGCGTCGAGCATCTCGATGGGAGTCACCGCGTCGTAGCCCTGCCCGATGCCCGCCAGGTAGGTCTCGCCGGGATAGATGGGCTGCCCGAACGTCTGCATCTTCCAGGCGTTCGAGGGCACGATCCCGCTCGCCTCCCCGGGCAGGTCGATCCCGGTCGGGGTGCCGAAGCCGAACTGGTGCGCGTAGTAGGCCATCCGGTCGATCCCCGCCAGGGCCGCCGCCTGGTAGAAGAACGTGTCGGAGGACTGCGCGTAGGCGCCCGCCACGGTGAGCGGCCCGAAGCCCACCCCGTTCCAGTCGCGGAAGGTCTGGCCATCGAGCGTGATGGACCCGTACGTCTGCAGCGTCTGGTTCGGTCCCAGCTTGTGGTCGGCCAGCACCGCGCTCGCCGTGACGAGCTTGTACGTGGAGCCGGGCGGGTAGATCTCGCCGATCGCGTGGTCCAGCAGCGGTTCGTAGGGGTTGTTGAGCAGCGCCTGGTAGGCCTGCGTTGAGATCCCCTGCTCGAACGTGTTGTCGTTGTACGTGGGCAGGCTGACCATCGCGAGAACCTGGCCGTTCTGGGGGTTCATCACGATGACGACCCCCTCCTTGAGCCCGGCCGTCTGCAGGCCCCATTCCAGCGCCTTCTGCGCCTGCTCCTGCATCGTCAGGTCGATCGAGAGCTGCAGCGTGTCGCCCGCCTGCGGCTGCTTCAGCGTCCCGAGCACCTGGACGGGCCGCCCGGTGGCGTCGCGCTCCACCTCCTGGACGCCGTACGTCCCGCGGAGCTGCTGCTCGTACTGCGCCTCCAGCCCGGCCTGCCCGACCATGTCGTTCGGGAGGTAGCCCTGCGACTGGAGGACCTTGAGCTCCGCCGCGCTGATCGGCCCCGTGTAGCCCAGGATCTGCGACAGCAGGGAGCCGTACAGGTAGTCGCGGCGCGAGTCCACCACCACCTGGACGCCCGGCAGCTCCAGGTGATCCTCCGCGATCAGTTCCGCGGTGGCGGACGAGACGTTCGTGGCGATCTTGACCCCGTCGAAGATGGCGCCCGCGTTCGCGTTGATCGTCTCGTTGATCTGGGTCGTCGAGATGCCGAGGAGCTGCGCCAGCTGGCTCACGACACCGCCGCGCTCGGGGTAGGGCAGGTCCGCCGGGATCACCTCGATCGCGTACGTGGGCACGTTCTCGACGAGCGGGTGGCCGTTCCGGTCGACGATGATCCCGCGCGTCGACTCGATCGGCTCCAGGGACGTCATGTTCGACTGGGCGGCCGCGTCGTACTGCGCGCCCTGCACGACCTGGAGGTAGGCGAGGCGGGCCGTGAACGTGCCCAGGATCAGCACCACCACCAGCCCGAACGCCACGAACCGCGCGGGAGAGCGCGGACGCCGGGACGGGTCGCCGACAGGGGTCATGGTGTGGCCGGAACGGACCCGGCCCGGAGGGTCGCTCGCATGAACGCCCGGCAGGATAGCCCGACCCGCCGAGCCGGGCCTTGCAGAACCATCTCACGCGGGGCGGCCGCCGCCGTGCGCCCGTGTCGGCATCGAAGTGGCCTCGCCGCGCGCACCGCTGCGGGATGCCTGGTGCCGAAGGTGGGGTTCGAACCCACACGCCGCTCGCGCGGCAGCGGAGTTTAAGTCCGCCGCGTCTGCCGGTTTCGCCACTTCGGCCCGGCGCGAGTCTAGGGCACCGACCGTCGGACGATGACCCGCCTCCCGCCCGGCGGTTCCCTCCGTCCGGCCGCGCCAGCGTCCAACCCCCGGTCTCGCCGCACGGGCAGCGCACGTGTCCGCCGAACGACGTAGCGTTGTTTCAGGATTGATACAGAATCGCGTCCGAACGTATGGCGGTCACGCATGCGCCGATCTGATACACGAGGAGCCATGGCAAGCCAGCACGGCAACGGTTGGACCAGGCGCCGCTTCCTGAAGGCCGCGGGCGGGGCGGTCGCCGGGGTCGCCGGGGTCGGGATCATCTACGAGGCGATCAACGCCGGCGGATCCGGGCAGGCCGCGCCGAGCGCCAGCCCCCGGACGCTCGCGCTCGCCCCCTCGGGGGCACCCACGGCGACGCCCGGCCCGACGGGAACGGCCGCCGCCGGCGGCACCGTAGCCCCGTTCCACAGCCGGCCGGACCTGGTCCCGCCCGCGCTGACGGTCGAGACGCAGCCGACCGCCGTCGCGCCCGGCTACGTCTTCTTCACCCCGAACAACGGAGGGGGCAGCGGGGGTCCCACGATGCTCGACAACTCGGGCGAGCTCGTGTGGATGCAGCCGATCCCGGGCAAGTACGTGACCGACTTCCGCGTCGTCACGTACCAGGGCCGGCAGGCGCTGGCCTGGTGGGAGGGCGACGTCAACGGGGGGATCGGCTCGGGCGAGCACGTGATCGCGGACACGTCCTACCGCGAGATCACCCGGGTCCAGGCGGCGAACGGCCGCAAGATGGACCTGCACGAGTTCCAGCTCACGCCCCAGGGAACCGCGCTGTTCTTCGCCGACGCGGCGGTCCCCGCCCCCGCCGTCGCCGGTGCCACCCCTCCCCCGTGGCCGGTGCTCGACTGCGCCATCCAGGAGGTGGACGTCGCGACCGGCAAGCTCCTCTGGGAATGGCACTCCATCGACCACATCGCGGTCGACGAGACGTACGTGCAGGGATCGCAGGGGCAGGTGCTCGACTACGTGCACACGAACGCGATCTCGATCGAGGACGACGGGACGCTGCTCGTCTCCGCTCGCAACACGTCGGCGATCTACAAGGTCGATCGCTCGACGGGCGAGATCGTGTGGCGGCTCGGCGGCCGTCGCAGCGACTTCCGGTTCGCCCTGGGCGCCACCTTCGGGTGGCAGCACGACGTGCGGCGGCGCTCCGACGGGACACTCACGATCTTCGACGACGAGTCGCCGCCCGTCCCGGCCCGCGGGATCGTGCTCCGGATCGACGAGACGGCCCGCACCGCGACGCTGGTCCGCGAGTACCGGCGCGCGCAGGCGAACCTCGTGCAGAGCCAGGGCAACGTGCAGGAGCTCGCCAACGGGAACGTCTTCGTCGGATGGGGCAGCACGCCGTTCTTCACGGAGTTCTCCCGGGACGGCACGGTCCTCTACGACGCGACCTTCCCGGGCGCCGTGCAGTCATACCGCGACTACCGCTTCGAGTGGATCGGCGAGCCCGCCGATTCCCCCACCGTGGCGGTCGAGCAGTCCGGAGACGGCCTGACCGTGTACGCGAGCTGGAACGGCGCGACCGAGGTCGCGACATGGGAGGTGCTCGGCGGCAGTGACGCATCGCACCTCTCGCGCCTCGGCGCTGCCACGCGGACGGGATTCGAGACCGCGATCGCGCTCGCCGGCTCGCAGCCCGTCGTCGCGGCCCGGGCCCTCGACGCGTCGGGCCGGATCCTCGGGACCTCCGCGACGATCGCGACGACGGCAGGCTGAACGGCGTTCCCCGGGGACGCCCCGGGGACGAGCCCGGAGGGCTGCGCCGGCCTCCCCGGGGGCGCGTCGCGCCTGCCGCATGGCGCCGCGCGATCCGCCCACGCATGGCACCATCCCGGCATGACAGCCCGACCGACACCCATCGGCGCCGCGTCCGGTGCCGGCCGGCCGTGGCTCGACGCCGCCCTCTGGGCGATCGTGCTCGTCCTGGTCGCGGCCGGTGCCGTGCAGCTCGTCGCGCTGTACGAGGAGCTGGCGGGCCCGATGGCGGCGGGGATCCACCACGACTTCCTCGCCTTCTTCGCGGCCGGCCGCCTCGTCCTGGAGGGGCGCCCGAACGACCTGTACGATGCCGGCGCCCTGACGGCGATCCAGCGCACCGTGATCCCGGCGCCGGTCGGGGCGAACGGGTACATGCCGTTCATCAATCCACCGTTCGCGGCCGTCGCGTTCGCGCCGATCGCCGCACTGCCCGCACAGCTCGCACGGTCGACCTGGGCCGTGCTGAGCCTGGCGATGCTCGCGCTCGCCGGTCTCTGGATCGGTCGGCCCCTGCCGACCGCGCAGCGCATCGCCTCGGCCCTCCTGGTGACCCTGAGCTTCCCCGCCTACCACTCGCTCGCCGAGGGCCAGTGGTCGGCGGCCATGCTGCTGGGCGGGCTGGCGGCGCTCTGGGCCGCCCGGCGGGGTTCGTGGCGCGCGGCCGGCCTCGCGCTCGCAACGTGGTGGCTGAAGCCGCAGCTCGTGATCCTGCCGCTCGTCGCGCTCGCTCTCGATCGCCGCTGGACGGCCGTGGCGTGGACGATCCTGGGCGGCGTCGCCCTGGTGGTCGTCAGTCTCCCGTTCGTCGGCGTCGGGATCTACGTCCAGTACGTCGGGTACCTGGTCGCGGTGGGCCTGAGCCACTTCAACGGCGCCGGCGCGGTCGCGCGGTCCGTCTGGGAGGGAAACCTCGCGACGACCGAGGGCCTGAACGGCCTGCTGGTCGGCTACTTCGGCCAGACCGCGGTGACCGCCGTCGACGCGTTGTGGGGCGCGCTCGCCGTCGGACTCGTCGTCCTGTGGCTCGTCGCGGCCTGGTTCGAGCGGCCCGGGTTCGAGACACCGCCGGGGCGACGCATGCTCGCCGCCGGCATCGGGATCGTGCTGCTCGTGAACCCGAACCTGTTCATCCAGGACACGGTCCTCGTGTTCCTGCTCCTGCCGGCCCTGTGGCCGCTGCCCGATCGCGACTACTGGCGGGCGACCATCGCGACGGCGGTCCTCGCCGCGATCGTGCTGCTCGACCAGCCGCTCGGCACGCACCTCTTCACGCTCGTGCTGCTGGCCGTCGTCGTGGTGCTGTGTGCGTCGGCATTCGTGACGCGCGGCAGTCGCCGCGCCGTCCCCGGCCCGGCAGGCGTCCCCGCGATGCCCTCCGCTGGCTGACGCGCGAGGAGCGCCCACGGCCCGTGGCGTGTGACATTCGGCGGAGGGTTGCCTCTCCGATGGAGCGGGTGTCGTCCGGCCGTGCGGCATGTGCGCACGGGCGCGGGGTACGGCACGCTGGGGCCATGCACCCGCCCGACTCGCACCTGCTCCCGCCCCGCCGGCGCGGCCTCGCCACGCTGCTGGTCGCCGCCGTGGTCGCGGCCGGCTGTGGTGCCGGGCCGGGGACGGCGGCGAGCGCCCCGGCCACAACGCAGCCCTCGGCGGCACGGATCTCGATTGCGGGTTCGGGCCTCACGGACTCCGAACTGTCATTCTGCAACCAGCAGGTCTGGGCCAACCTCGCCACCGCCGCGGAGGCGACCGGCATCAGCATCACGCCGCTGTTCGAGAAGATCGCGCTGGAGGCGACACCCGGCGCGAAGAACGGTCTCGCGGCGCTGCAGACGGGGAACAACCCCGGAACCGCGGCTTTCGGCGAGGTCGCGCGGCACGACCCGGAGTACGTCCGGCTGTGCCTCGAGGCGGTCGCGGAATCCACGCAGGCGCCGTAGCCGCCCGAGGCGCGGCCCGTCCGCCCGGCAGCCGAGCGTGTGCCCGGCCCCCGGTCGGTCCCGGGTCCCTCGCCAGGTGGCGCGCCGATGCGCCGGGCGAAGGCCGTCCTGCGGACGCGATGACCGCGGCATCCTCCGCGCGACGCGACTAGGCTTGGCATCAGCATGCGCACGCTCTCCACCGCCCTGCGTCATCCGCGGATCCACGCGTGGGCGCGGCGGTACCTGAACCCGTGGGTGACGCACCTCGGGCTCGCCGGGGGCAGGGTCTCCCCCATCGGCCTGCTCTACCACGTCGGCCGCCGCACGGGGCTCCCCTACGCGACGCCGCTGGCGATCCACCGACACGGCGACGACCTGTTCATCCCGCTCACGTACGGACCGGCGAGCCGCTGGTGCCTCAACGTGCAGGCGTCCGGAGCCTGCCGTGTCCGCCTGCGCGGGCGCGAGTTCGCGGCCTGCCGACCCCGCATCGTCGGCCGGGGCGCACTCCCCGGGCGACTGCGCACCGCGTACCGCATGATCGGGCTGGAGCAGTTCCTCGAGCTGCGGGTGGAAGGACTGCCGCAGCCGATCCCCACCGGGGCCGGGGACGAACCGGCGCCGGCCGATCCACCCCACGACGGAACGGCCTCCCTCCCCACGGGCGGTCCCCTGGCGGAGGTGCGCCGCGACGACGGCGAGTTGGAGGGATTCGTCCGCCAGGGCGCCGATGAGTGGCTCACTCCGACCGGATGAGCGGATCCGGCGGTCGCCGCGTCTTCCTGCCCGCGGCGGGCCTCGTGCTCGTGCTCCTCGGCGCGACGGTGCTCTTCGTCCCGCTCGCCCAGGCGGGTGCCGCGGTCAGCGGTCCCAGTCCTTCTCCCTGACCCAGCCGATCCGCTTGCGGAAACGCCCGGTCCAGCCGAGTTCGTAGGCGCGCTCCTCGGTGTGCTCCGGGAGCTCGTGCACCTCGGCGCTGGTGATGGCGAGCGTCACGGCGGCGGTCGTCATCGCGCTCACCCGGGCAGCGGGGACGAGCACCCGGTGCCCGAGCGTGCTCAGGTGCACCTCCAGGCCGTGGAAGACGTCCTCTTCCTGGGAGCCGAGCACCTCGGAGACGTGACCAACGGGCTGGTCGTCGCTCGACACGACCGGCAGGTTCTCGGGGATCTCGCGCCACGAGATCGGGTCAGGACCGGCGGAGTCCGCCGGCGTCGCATCGTTCATCTGGTCCTCCGGACTGGTCCGAGATGGGTGCCCGCCACACTCTACCCACCGCGGCCGGATTCCCGTCCCGGGCGGCCGGCGCGGCCGCTCAGTCCCCGTTCGGGGGCGCCGGGACCAGGGCGCGGGCCGCCGGTTCGAGTTGCCGCATGAACGTCGAGGACGCCAGGCGCTCGGCATCGCCCACGCTGGCGGCCAGCCCGGTGTCGAACTCGACCGATGCGAGGACGGGCAGCGCGGGATCCAGCGCCGCCGCGATCGCGCCCACCGGGTCGGCCGGGGCGCGCATGTTCTCGATCAGGCCCGCCATGGGGGCGTCGACGCGGCGGAGGAGATCGAGCGTACGACGCACGACGGCGAGCACGACCGGCGATGGCCCGGCCACGACCACGAACTCCGCCCTCGGCAGCAGCGAGACCATGTCCATCAGGGCATCGCCGAGCCCCGGCGGAGAGTCCACCAGGAGCACGTCGAGATTGCCCCAGCGGGTCACGGCGAGCATCTCGAGCAGGGCATCGGACGTCTCCGAGCCCCGGATGGGCGCGGCCCGCTCGCCGGTGAAGCTCGCCATCGAGAGGAACGTGATCCCGTGCGCGACGAGCGGGACCAGCCCGCGGTCCTCCTCCGGCGTCGACTCGCCGATTCCCAGGATGACGTGGGCCGACGGGCAGGACAGGTCCAGGTCGAGGAGACCGACGCGATGACCGGCGCGCGCCATCGAGAGGGCCAGCCCGGCGGCGACAGAGCTCTTGCCGATCCCGCCCTTGCCGCCCGTCACGACGAGGATCCGGCGTACGCCGGCGAGCCGGCGCTCGGTGATCGCAGGCCGCGGATCCATGGTCAGGCGCTGATCCCGGCGATGGACACGCCACGCCCCGCAACCGTCTCGAAGTCGGGGCTGCTGCAGGCGGGGCAGCCGAGATAGGCATGGGCCGCCTCAGGCAGGAAGTGGACGGCCTCGCGCTCGTCCTCGGAGAGCGCCGTCAGGCTGTCCGCCAGGAGCCACTGATGACCGCACCGGCGGCACGCCAGCCGTGCGGGATCGATCACGAGGCGCGGCACGACCTCGGTGAGTCGCTCCGTCTCCTGGCAGATCAGGCGCAGGCCGAACTCGAACGCCTCGAGGTCGATCTGCTGGAGCTCGCCGACGTGCACCTCGAGCGAGTGCGCCGATGCGATCCCCTCCTGCTCGGCCACTTCCGCGGCGGCGACGGCCACCGCCTCTGCGAGCGCCCACTCATGCATCCCTGATCCCGCTCACTCACTCTCCCAAGACCCGGCCCTGCTCGCCCACCACTGGCTCCCGCAAGCGTCGCCGGTGCGCGGGGCCCGGCGCCAGTTGCCTGTCGCCCCGAGTGACGGGCCACCTGGACTGACCGCGCCTGCCCGTCCGGCGGGTGGAGCGTAGATTGGCACGGAGCGGCCGCAGGCTGCACCGCCCCGGCGGCATCATGGCCGGACCGGGACGGACCGATCGCTCCGCCCCCGTTCCCGCCTTCGTCGACGAAAGGGCACACGGCATGATCTCGACGCCCCCCCGGCCTCCCCGCGTCTTCCTGAGCGACAACACGGCCGGGGCGGCCGCGGAGGTCGTCGCCGCGGTGACGGACGCCGCCGCCGGCCACGCCGCACCGTACGGTGCCGACCGCTGGACGGTCGACCTCCGCCGCCGCATGTGCGAGCTCTTCGAGCGCGATGTCGACGTCTTTCCAGTCTCGACCGGCACGGTCGCCAACGCGCTGGGCCTGACGGTCCTGATGCCGCCGTGGGGCAGCGCGATCTGCCACGCCGAGAGCCACGTGAACGTCGACGAGTGCGGCGCGCCCGAGTTCTTCACGAGCGGGGCGAAGCTCGTGCCCCTGGGCGGCGAGGACGCGAAGATCGACCTCGCGCAGCTGCGTCCGGCCGTCGGGCGCATGAGCGGAGACGTCCACAGCGTGCAGCCGTCGGTCGTGAGCATCACACAGGCCACCGAGACCGGCGCGGTGTATGCGCTCGACGAGATCCGCGAGATCGCAGCCATCGCGAAGGCCGCCGGTCTGCGGGTCCACATGGACGGCGCCCGCTTCGCCAACGCCGTCGCCGCGGTCGAGTGCCCGCCGGCGGAGATGACCTGGCGGGCGGGCGTCGACGTCCTCTCCTTCGGCGCGACGAAGAACGGGACCATGACCGCGGACGCGATCGTGGTCTTCGACCGCTCCCTCTCGGACGAGCTGGCGTTCCGCGCCAAGCGTGGCGGCCAGCTCTCGTCGAAGATGCGCTTCCAGGCGGCGCAGCTCGACGCCTGCCTGGCCGACGGCCTGTGGCTGCGCAACGCGCGCCACGCCAACGCCATGGCCGCACGGCTGGGAGCGGGGCTCCGGGCCGTTCCCGGCGTGCACCTGGTCGGACGGGCGCAGGCGAACATCCTCTTCTGTCGCCTGCCGCGGCCGACCATCGACGGACTGCTCGCCGAGGGATTCGCCTTCTACCACGACCGCTGGGAGCCGGGGGTCGTCCGGCTCGTGACGTCGTTCGCCACGACGGCCGAGGACGTCGACGATCTCGTCGAGGCCGTCGGGCGCCTCGGCGGCCGCCCGGCGGAGCCCGCGCGGTCCCTCGACGAGGCGGACCGGGCCTGATCGACCGGATGTCGAGCACCCGCATCGCCGATCGGGGCGGCGCGCTACGCTCGTGACGGCGGCCGCACGGCCGCCAGTCGTCCCACCCAGGAGGAGTGACGCCCATGGCAGCGGCGCGCTACGGCAGGCGCGTGGCGGCGCTCGAACCGTACTCGATCGAATACGTCCCGCTCGCGGAACGCCACGGCCGGAGCCGCGATCTCCTGTGGCTCTGGATGGCGGCGAACCTCACGATCGCCGACTATGCGCTGGGCTTCCTCCCCGTCAGCCTGGGGTTGCCGCTCGCGCCCACCCTCATCGCGCTCGGCGCGGGCAACCTGCTCGGCGGCACGCTGCTCGCCCTGTGCGCAGCGATGGGGCCGCGGGCAGGCTACCCGCAGATGTTCATCGGGCGCAGCGCGTTCGGGCGCATCGGAGGTTACGGGCCCGCGCTCCTCAACTGGGTGAGC
>JAJYDP010000106.1 GCA_021777365.1 Chloroflexota bacterium
CGGCCAGGATCGCCGGGGACCGGCTCGGTGCCCGCCGGAGGTGCCGTCCGGGGGCCTACCCCGCGTCCTGCTCGCGGCCGGCCGCGGGTGCCGCCGGCCGCGCCAGCCCCTCCACCACCTCCGCTCCGCGCAGGGTGAGCAGGATCGACGGCGGCGCGATCACCTTCCAGCTGCGGCTGCCGCCGCCGAGAACGATGCGGTCGCGTGCCATGACCGCGGCGTCCACCCAGATCGGCAGCCCGTCCGGGAGGCCGAAGGCCGTGACGCCGCCGATCTCCTGACCGGTGAGCGCGCGCGTTTCTTCGGCCGAGGCGAAGGACGCGCGGCGGGTGCCCAGCCGGTCGCGGATGGCGTGGTTGACGTCGAGGCGATGCGTGGCGAGGACCACGCAGGCGGCGTAGCGCGGGGGATCCGCCTTGCCGGCGACGACGATGGTGTTGGCGGCGTCCTCCGGCGCGAAGCCGTACGCGGCGCAGAACGCGGCGGTGTCGGCCAGGGCCGGGTCGCAGGGGAACAGCTCGTAGGGCTCACGGCCCGCGAGCACGAGCTCGAGGCGGGCCCGATCGGGTTCGGATGTCATCCCGCAACGCTACCCCATGCGGTGCCGGCACGCGGCACCTGGGGTCCGCGCGGGGCCGGACCCGGCGCGGGATCCCGGCCCGGGCCCGGGCCCGGGCCCCGAGCATCAGGCGATCGCCGCCCGGATGGAACCCTGGTGCATCGTGATGTGCCCGATCAGCACGCGCTCGATCCGCTGCGCCACCGACATGGGTCCCACCGGGGTCTCCCGTGCCTGGTCGAGCTGGTCGTCGGGGATCGCCCGGACGGCGGCGGCGATCAGCGCCGTCTGCTCCCGCAGCAACACCAGGACCTCCTCGCGTGACGCGTCCGCGTGCTCCGCCGCGTGCCGGGCGTTGACGGCGCCGATGTCTCCGGGCGACGGCAGGGGGCGGCCGGCAAGCATGGCCTCGATCCGCTCCATGATCCACGGCGTGTTGATCGCGACGTGATGGGCGATGACGCCGACGGATCGACGCTCGTCCTCGTCGTTGATCCGCACCGGGTAGTTGCGGCCGACGCGATGCCACTGCTCGTCGGTCAGCGACGCCACGAGCGCGATGAACTCGTCCTGTGCGGCCTCGAACGCGGCGGCGTGCGCCTCCGCGCGGGTGCGTCCGGGCTCCGGCATGATGCGGCATGGTAGCGGACGTTCGGCCACCGCGCCCTGCCACACCTGCCCCACGGCGGCGTTGCGTCGTCCCCAGCGTGCCATGATGGCGCGCATGGGCCGGCTCCCGAGACTGGCACTGCTCACCGCGCTGGGCGGCGGCGTCTTCCTCGCGGGCCTCGAGCTCATGATCACGGCCACCGCGCTGCCGAGCATCGTGCCCAGCCTCGCCGACTGGACCAGGCTGCGCGAGGCGTCCTGGATCATCAACGGCTACCTGGTGGCGTACGTGGCCATGATGCCGGTGGCGGGCCGGCTGGCCGACCGGCTGGGCGTCGTGGGCCCGTGCCTCGCCGCGCTGCTGGTCTTCGCGACAGGATCCGCCCTCAGCGGGGCGGCACAGTCGCTGGAGGCGCTGATCGCCGCGCGCGTCGTGCAGGGGATCGGCGGCGGCGCCCTCGTCCCGCTGGCGACGTCAGGGGCCAGCCATCTCTTCGAGGGGCGCGGGCGGGCGCGGGCGCTCGGGGTGATCGGCGCGCTGACCTTCCTGGGCATGGCGGCCGGACCGTTCGTTGGCGCGGCGATCCTGGAGACGGGCGACCTGCGTCCTGCCCTGGAGGCGGGCGGGCTGCCGTCCTGGCTCGTCGCGGCGGTCACGCCGGCCTGGCGCTGGGTCTTCTACATCGACGTGCCGGCGGCCGTGCTGGCGGCGCTCTACGTCTGGGCGGCGGCGCCGGCATGGGACGCGCCCCGGGTGCGGACACCGCTGCGGGCACCGGTCCTCGCGCTCTTCACCGTCGGGCTCGCCGGCGCGCTGGTGGCCCTCACCTGGGTCGGCGGATCGGGGGCACCCGGCGGCTCCGCAGGCGAAGGCGGGCTGGCGATCGGGTCGGCGGTCGCGCTGGTCGGCGCGCTGGCCCTGGGTGCGATCCGCCGGGACCCTCTCCTCGATCCCCGCCGGTACCTGGACCCCGGGCTCGGCGGGGCGGTCGCCGTCAGCGCGCTGACCGGGTACGCGCTGGCGACGGCCCTGATCGGCGGGGCTGTCTTCGTGGACCGCGTCCTGTACGGCGGCCCGGACGATCAGCGCGTGGCGCTCGGTGCGCTTGCCGCGGCGATGGCCGTCGGGGCGCTCCTCTCGGGACTGGTGATGGATCGCGCGGGCGTCGTCCGGGTGAGCGTCGTCGGGCTGGCGGTGTCCGCCATCGCGCTGGCGGCCCTCGGCCTGACCTCGCGGCTGACGCCGCTGGGTGAGCTCGCGGCCCTCCTCGGGCTCTTCGGCCTCGGGTTCGGCCTCACCGTCTCGCCCAGGTCGCTGGCGGCCGTCGAGGCGGCCGGGCGGAGCGCCTTCGGCGTCGCGTCCGGGGCGGTCACGGTGGCCCGGATGCTGGGGATGGCCGTGGGACTGGCGGTCCTCACCGCCTTCGGCTCCGGCCGCATCGAGGCGCTGACGCGCGCGGTGCAGGATCCTGCCTACCGCGACAGCGTGCTGCCGGTCGCCCTGCGCGGCCGGCCGCTCGCCGACGGCCTGGTGGTGGACGCCCTGGAACGCTGGGCGGCCGACCAGGGGGCGGCCATCCTGGGCGGGCTCTTCCTCGTGGCCGGCGCGATCACGCTGGTCGCGGTGCTCCCGGCGCTCGCCATGGGATGGCGGCGCACCCCCGACCGGGCGAGGACGCCGGGCGCCGGTGCGGAGGTGCCCGGCGAAGCCTGAGTCCGGCTCAGGCGCACACCTGCGGGTGCGGAGTCGGATGGGCCTCCGCGTAGGAGGCGGGCTGCACCAGCACGAGGGTCGCGACGACGCGGAGCTTCGTCGACGTCGTGTACGGCCCCTCGCTCGTCTGCAGCACGAGCTGCTGCGTGGCGCCCGGGGCCATGGGCGGCGGCGCCACCTGGTCGTAGGGGAGGTGGCGGTTGACGGCCGCGATGCTGTACCAGTAGACCTTCGAGTCGCTGGTGTAGACGAGCACGCTGTAGCCGACCATCCCGGCGCCGTTGTTCACCTGTGACGCGGTCAGCAGCGGCAGGAACATCCCCGCCCGGGCGTGCGCGTAGATGTAGGTCGTCCCCGCCTGCCCCGGCTGCACGTAGGTCGGCGCACTGCCGGGACCCAGCCAGTACTCGGCGACGTTGCAGAGCGGGAACGTCTCGTTGGGCTTCGGAGCGACCACCGGCAGGTCGATCTGCAGGGCGGGGATCACCACGCGCGTGGCGACCGCGACGGCGGGGGACGCCGACGGGGACGGCGCGGGTGACGCGGACGTGGGGGACGACGGCACGCCGCCGGCGGACGACGAGGGGAGGACCGCCGCAGCCGACGGGGCGGGCGCCGGGGAGGCGGCCGGCGGCGACGGCGCTGGCGCCGCGGCACCGAGCGGCAGCACGTACGCGAACAGGCCCGCGGCGAGCAGCGTGACGCCCATCCCGGTCAGGATCGACGCGAGCACGTGGCGTTCGAGCTCGCGGAGGATGTGGGTCAGGCGGGTGTGGGACATCGGGTCGCGAATCGTAGCAGCGGCCCGGCAGGAGCGGCGCGCCCGTCCGGCCGGGCGTGCGGCGATGCGGTGCGTCGCGTGTCGCGGACGGCGGCGTGCGGACGGGCGTTCCCGCGCGCCACCTGCCCGTGGCTCGCGTACACTCGCCGCCGATGCGCTCCCCCGTGCTCGTGGGCGTGGTCGCCGCACTGCTCGTGATCGCCCTGGTCCTGGCGGCCGTGGTCGTGGTGGTCCCCGACCTGGCGCCGGGCGCGCCCGCGCTGGCGGGCCGATCGCCGGCCATCCTGCCGGCCAGTCCATCGACGGCTCCGACTCGGGCCCCCTCGATCCCGTCCCGGGTACCGCCGACGTCGGCCGGCCCGTCGGTCCCGGCCAGCACCGGTCCCGCGGCCTCCGCCCGGCCCGCTGGACCGTCCTCGTCCGTCACGACCGCCGCGCCCGGATCGCGCGCCCCGGCCACGTCTCCGGCGGCGCGGTCTGCACCGCCCGCCACGGGCACGCCGACTCCGGCAGCGTCGCGGTGACCGAGCGCGTCAGCCCGGAACCATCGAGGGCGGCGACGCCGGCATCGTCGTCGCTGCCTCTCCGCCGCGGCCGGGACCTGCTGCCCCTGGTGGCCGCGGACCTGGCGCTCCGGCCGCTCCTGCTGGTCAACGACTTCGACGGCACCCTTGCCCGGATCGTGATGGATCCGTGGGGAGCCAGGGTGATCCCGGGCGCGCAGCGCGCCCTTCGCCGGCTGGCCGGGACGGCCGGGGTGCAGGTGGCGTTCCTGTCCGGGCGCACGGCCGCGGATCTCGCCGCGCGCGTGCGCGTGGGCGGCGCGCTCTACCTGGGCAATCACGGGATCGAGCGGGGGGCGCTCGGGCGCCGTGCGCGTGCCGGGACGCTCCGGGCCGACCAGGACCCCGCGCTGGCGGACTTCGAGGCCGATGCCGCTCACCTGGCGCGGGCCCTGCCCGGCCTCATCCCGGAGCCGTGGCTCGTGGTGGAGCCGAAGGGGCCGGCCGTGGCGTTCCACTTCCGCGCGGCGCCGGACGTGCCGGCCGCGCGGCAGCGCGTCCTGGCGGCCATCGACAGTCTCGACACGGCGCAGCGGTTCGTGCGCTTCCCGGGACGGCGGATCGTGGAGTTGCGCCCGCCCGGTGCGGCCGCCAAGGGCGACGCACTTCGCGCGCTGGTGGACGAGCTGCGCCCGGCGGCGACCTGGATGCTGGGCGACGACGCGAACGACGCGGTCGCCTTCGAGGCGCTGCGCGAGCTCCGAGGGGCGGGTCGAACGCGCGGGCTCGCGATCGCCGTCCACGCCCACCCGGAGATGCCGGATGCGGTGGCGCGTGCGGCCGACGTCGCGCTGGCCTCGCCCGACGAGGCGGCGCGCTTCCTGGCGGGCGTGGCCCGACGGGTCTCCCGGACGGCGACGCAATGACGCCGGCGGTCTGACACCTCGGCCCGCGACGACGAAGCTCTCCGGCTAGAGGAGTGCCTTCGCGGCGGCCTCCGCCAGCGTGATCAGGCCGCTCGGGAAGAACCCGATGGCGAGGGTCGCGAACGCGGCGATGGCGAGGCCGGCGCGCAGCTCCAGGCCCCGGGCCAGCGGCGGCGCCTCGCCCGGCGCCTCGCGCATGTACATGTAGACGACCACGCGCAGGTAGTAGAACGCGGCCGCGGCGGCGTTGAGCACCGCCAGGACGGCAAGCCACGAGATCGCCCCGCCGGCCTCGATCGCCGCCAGGATCACGTAGTACTTGGCGAAGAACCCGGCGAGCGGCGGGATCCCGGTGAGCGAGAGGAGGAAGAGCGTCATCAGCAGGCCCATGAGCGGCGCGCGCCGGCCGAGCCCGGAGAAGGTCTCCAGGTCGCTCGTGACGCCGGGGCGGCGCTGCAACGCGGCCACGATGGCGAAGGCGCCGAGGTTCATGAACGTGTACGCCACGCTGTAGACGAGGATCGCCTGCAGCCCGTGTGCCTCGGCCACCGAGCCCTGCGGGGCCCCGGCGTACGCCGCCAGCCCGACCAGGATGTACCCGGTGTGGGCGATCGAGCTGTAGGCGAGCATGCGCTTGACGTTCGACTGGGTGAGCGCCACCAGGTTGCCCAGCGTCATGGTCAGCGCGGCCAGGACCACCACCGCGCCCACCCAGTCGGCCCGCACCGGCGCCAGGGCGCCCACGAAGAGGCGCAGGATCAGCGCGAAGGCGGCCACCTTGGGCCCGACCGACAGGTAGCCCGTGACGGGCGTCGGGGATCCCTGGTAGGCGTCCGGCGTCCAGTAGTGGAAGGGGACCGCCGCGATCTTGAACGCCACGCCGGTCATCAGCAGCGCCAGCCCCATCGCCAGCCCCGGTGCCAGCGGATGCCCCGCGGCCACGCCCTGCAGCGCGGACGCGATGCCGCTCACGTTCGTGGTGCCGGTGAACCCCCAGACGAAGGCCAGGCCGAACAGGAAGATGGCGCTGGAGAACGAGCCGAGCAGGAAGTACTTGATGGCGCCCTCGGTGGAGAGCCCGTCCCGCTTGGCGAACCCCGCCAGCAGGTAGCCCGGCAGCACCAGCAGCTCGAGCCCCAGGAAGAGGACCAGCAGGTCCCGCGCCCCCGAGAGGAGCATCGCGCCGCTGATGGCGAAGAGGAGCGTGGCGGAGAACTCCGCCAGGGGCAGCTGGCGCGGGAGCATGTAGTCGGGCGCGAACAGGAGCGTGAGGACCGCGATCGAGAGGAAGAGGAGGTCCAGCAGGATCGTCAGCTGGTCCAGGACGTAGGCGCCCCCGAAGGCCTGCTGCGGCGCCTGCGGCGCGATGACGGCGGTGATCCCCATCACCACCACCGCCCCGACGGTCGCCAGCCCCGAGGAGAGCCGGTCGCGCCCGGGAAGCGCCACGTCGACGGCGATCACCAGGAAGGCGAGCGCCCAGATGGCGGCAAGGGGCAGCATCGCGGTGACGTCGCCGGCGTTCATCGCGGCCTCCTCACGGCACGAACCCCGTGGCCACGCCGTGGCTCACGTGGCCCAGGACGCCCGAGACCGGGCCCTGGATCATGTCCAGGAGCGGCGCCGGGAAGACCCCGAACACCACCACCAGGACGGCGAGCGGCACCAGCGTCGCCACCTCGATCGGCACCATGTCGTGCAGGTGATCGCCGAGGCCCTTCAGGAAGTCGGAGAGCTCCACGAAGGCCACCTGCTGGAACATGTAGAAGAGGTAGGTCGCGCCGAGCACCATCACGATCGCGGCGATCCCCGCCACGGCCGGCGCCACCGCGTAGGTCCCGATCAGGACCAGGAACTCGCCCACGAAGCCGGAGAGCCCCGGCAGCCCGGCGCTGGCGAGCATGAAGAACCCGAGCGCGGTCGAGTAGAGCGGCAGCTTGCCGGCCAGCCCGCCCATGATCGAGAAGCGCCGGTCGTGCGTGCGTTCGTAGATCACGCCCACGCACAGGAAGAGGGCGCCCGTGATGAGCCCGTGGTTCACCATCTGGAGCACTGCCCCCTGGAGCGCCTGGGACTGGAAGACGAAGATCCCCAGCGTCACGAAGCCCATGTGGCTGACCGAGCTGTAGGCGACCAGCTTCTTGAAGTCGGGCTGCACCACCGCGACCACGGCGCCGTAGATGATCGCGATCACCGAGAGGGCGATGATCGCCGGCGCGAAGGTGTGCGCCGCGTCCGGGAAGAGCGGCAGCGAGTACCGGATGAATCCGTAGCCGCCGAGCTTCAGAAGGACGCCGGCCAGGATCACGGAACCGGCCGTCGGCGCCTCCACGTGCGCGTCGGGCAGCCAGGTGTGGAACGGGAACATCGGGACCTTGATGGCGAACGCCAGGAAGAAGGTCACGAAGGCGAACGCCTGGAGTGCCGGCGAGAAGTGGAAGTTGACCAGGTCGAGGTAGCTGAAGCTCCAGACCCCGGTGGAGGCGTGGTACTCGAACGCCGTGGCCAGGATCCCCACCAGCATCAGCAGCGAACCGACCAGGGTGTACAGGACGAACTTGATGGTGGCGTAGATGCGGTTCGCGCCGCCCCAGATGCCGATGATCAGGTACATCGGCACCAGGACCACTTCCCAGAAGACGTAGAAGAGGAAGAGATCCAGCGCCGCGAAGACGCCGACCATCCCGATCTCGAGGACCAGGAAGGTGATCATGTACTCCTTCACGCGCTCCTGGATGGGGCGGAAGGAGGCGAGCACGCTGATCGCGGTGAGCAGGGTGGTGAGGACGATCAGGATCAGGCTGATCCCGTCGACGCCCACCTGGTAGTGGATGCCGAAGGCCGGGATCCACGGGACGTCCTCGGTGAACTGGAAGCCGGTGGCCGAGGTGGAGAAGCCGGCCAGCATGATCAGTGACCAGCCCAGCGTGACCAGGGTGGTCGCGAAGGCCAGCCAGCGGGTCAGCTGCGGCCGCTCGCGCGGGACGAAGCCGATGAGGATCGCGCCGACCAGCGGGGTGAAGATGGTGAGCGAAAGAAGCGGCACCGTCGGTTACCTCGCCGCGACCAGGAGGAAGCCGGCGGCCATCACCAGGAGGCCCACGGCGATTCCCAGGGCGTAGTTCTGGACGCGTCCGGTCTGGATCTGGCGCAGCTCGCGCCCCGAGCTCACGGTGAGCGAGCCCACGCCGTTCACGATCCCGTCGATCACGTGCGCGTCGAACCACCAGCTGGCGCGCGCCACGCCCCCGCCGATCACGTAGAAGAGGCGGTGGTACAGATCGTCGAACCACCACTTGTTGAACGAGCCCACGTAGAGCGGGTGGAGCCGCTGCGTGACCGCGGCGACGAAGGCCGGGCGGGGCTCCACGTCCCGTCCCGGGAGGCGCAGCCCGAAGAGCCGCGCCGCCGCGATCAGGCCGGCGGATGCCAGCGCGACGCTGACCAGGATCAGCGCGCCGTCGATCCCGAAGAGCGTGAAGGCCTCGTGGTGCAGGCCCAGCGTCTGGTCGGCCTGGGCGAAGACCGGGTCGAGCCAGGTGTGCACCAGGCCTGTGTCCGGGGGCCAGCCGATGGCCAGGCCGAGCAGCGCGGCCGGGATCGCGAGCAGCACGAGCGGCACCCACATGGTGGGCGGCGACTCGTGCGGATGGACGTGCGGGTCCACGTGGCTGGGGCCGTAGAACGTCTTGCCCATCAGCCGGAACATGTAGAACGCGGTCAGCGCCGCGACCACCACCCCGATCAGCCAGACCACGTAGAAGCCGTTCCGGAAGCTCGCCCCCAGGATCTCATCCTTGCTGAAGAACCCGGCGAGCGGCGGGATCCCGGAGATGGCGATCGAGGCGATCAGCATGGTCGCGTGGGTGATGGGCATCTTCTTCCACAGCCCGCCCATCCTGTTCATGTCCTGCTCGTCGTGGACGCCGTGGATCACGGAACCCGAGTCGAGGAAGAGCAGGCCCTTGAAGAAGCCGTGCGTCATGAGGTGGAAGATCGCGGCCGCGTACGCGCCGACCCCGAGCGAGGCGAACATGTACCCCAGCTGGGAGAGCGTGGAGTACGCGAGGACGCGCTTGATGTCCGTCTGGGTGAGCGCGATGGTGGCCGCCAGGAGCGCGGTGAAGATCCCGATGGCCGCCACGATCACCATGGCCGCCGGGGCGTGGCTGAAGATCGGGTTGGCACGGGCCACCATGTAGACGCCCGCGTTGACCATGGTCGCCGCGTGGATGAGGGCAGAGACCGGGGTGGGGCCCTCCATCGCGTCGGGGAGCCAGACGTGGAGCGGGAACTGCGCGCTCTTGCCGACGGCGCCGGCGAAGAGGAGCAGCGCGATGCCGGTGATCTGCCACTCCTGGATCTGCCCGCCCGCCAGCATGTGGGGGAGCCTGGTGAAGACGTCCGAGAAGTTGAGCGACCCGGTGGTGGTCCAGATCGCCCAGAGGCCGATGCTGAAGCCGACGTCGCCGACGCGGTTGACCAGGAACGCCTTCTTGGCCGCCAGGGCGGCGCTCCGGCGCTGGTACCAGAACCCGATCAGCAGGTAGCTCGAGAGGCCCACCAGCTCCCACGCCACGAAGAGCAGCAGGAAGTTGGCCGCCAGGACCAGCAGCAGCATGCTGAACATGAAGAAGTTCAGGTACGCGAAGAAGCGCCACTTGCCCGGGTCGTGCTCCATGTACCCGATCGAGTAGACGTGCACGAGCATGCCGATCGTGGTGACCACGATCAGCAGGGCGGCGGTCAGGTTGTCGACCGCGAAGTTGGCGTCCAGCTGGAACGTGCCGGCGGGGATCCAGGTGTAGAGCGTGAAGTGGATCCCGTCGGGTCCGTAGCCCCCGGTCAGCTGGGTGAAGACGACCAGCATGCCGATGATCCAGGTGAGCACGACGGCGCTCACGGAGATCACCCAGGCGCGGTGGCCCAGGCGTCGGCCGACCGCGGCCGTCAGCGCGAACCCGGCGAGGGGCAGGACCAGGAGCGCCAGGACGAGCAGTTCGTTCGACATCGTCCGGCCCTACTCCCGCATCGTGTCGTACTCGTCGACCAGGGGCGTGCGCCGGTTCCGGAAGATCGCGATCACGATCGCGAGCCCCACGGTCGCCTCGGCGGCGGCCACCGCGATCACCATCAGGGCGATCACGGAGGCGTGCACCGTCAGCGCCGGCACGAACGCGCCGAAGGCGACGATCGTGAGGTTGACCGCGTTGAGCATCAGCTCGATCGACATCAGCATCGCGATGGCGTTGCGTCGCGCCAGGAACCCGAACATGCCGATGCAGAAGAGCAGCGTGGAGAGGACCAGGTAGGCGTCCAGCGAGTGGCTCATCAGGAGCGTTCCTCTCCCTGGGGCTCGTCGCGGCGGGCCAGGAAGACGCCGCCGACCACGGCCGCCAGGAGCAGGACGCTGACCACCTCGAGCGGCAGCACGTAGTCGTCGAAGAGCATCCGCGCCAGCGCGTCGGTGGCGGTGTGCAGCTGGTGGCTCACCACGTCAGGCCAGTGCGTGCCGGTCACCACCGCGATCAGCAGCCCGGCCAGCACGACGGCGGCCAGGGCCCCCGCCCAGGCCTGGCGGTGGAAGACCAGCCGCACCGGGCCCACCTTGGTCTGGGTCAGCATGATCGCGAAGAGCACCAGGATGCTGACCGCGCCGATGTAGACCAGCACCTGTGCGGCGGCCACCAGGGGAGCGTCCAGCATCACGTAGATCCCCGCCAGCGCGGCGAACGTGACGATCATGGCGAGGCCCGAGCGGATGATGTCCCGGTTGAGCACCACGGTGAGGGCGGCGCCCAGCATGACCGCGGCGAGCACCAGGAACAGGAGATCAGCCCAGGACCATCCAAGCCCCGGGACCGCCGCGCCCGCGAGCGCGTTCGACATCGTCCCTCCCTACTTCCCGGTCGGCAGCTCGCGCGCCCCCGCCGCGCGGCCGTTGCCGTTGCCGTGACCATTGCCCCCCGGGCCGAGACCGGCCGGCAGGACCGGCAGCAGCCGGTCGTCGGCGACCTCGCGCCCGGAGGCGATCGCGCGGGTGAGCCAGTCACGCTCGCGGCGGACGTAGCTCATCTCGGTGTCGTGCTGGACCGCCGAGTAGGCCAGCAGGTCGATGTCCGGCTCCACGCGGCTCTCGTGGGCCAGCTCGAAGTCGGGGCCGCAGCGGAGCGCGTCGTAGGGGCAGGCGTCGACGCAGATGCCGCACAGGATGCAGCGGGACTCGT
>JAJYDP010000107.1 GCA_021777365.1 Chloroflexota bacterium
CCCGGGCGCGGGCCAGCGCACAGATGGCGACCAGCTCCTCGGACGGGATGCGGGTGCCCGTCGGGTTCGCGGGGCTGGCCATCATGACGGCGCTGGTGCGCTCGCTCCAGGCGTCGGCCACGGCGGCCGCACTCAGCTGGAGGCGCGTTGCGGGCGATGTGGGCACCGCGACGACGCTCCCGCCAAAGGAGGCCACCAGCTGGCGGTTGCAGGGGTAGGCCGGATCGGCGAGCAGGACCTCGTCACCGGGCTCGGTCGTCACCGCGATGACCAGGAGGAGGGCTGCAGAGGCGCCCGAGGTGATGGCGATGCGCACGGGATCGACGGCCACGCCGTGGCGATCACGGTAGAAGTCGGCGATCGCTTGGCGCAGCACCGGCAGGCCCAGTGCTGGCGTGTAGGGGAGGGGACGGCCGTCCATGACCTCGCACATCGCCTCGCGCACCGCGGGCGGGGCGCCGTAGTCGGGCTCGCCCAGGCTGAGCTTCACCACGTGATGTCCCGTGGCCTCGAGCTCCGCGGCGCGCTGCCCGAACGACATGGCGTAGAAGGGCTCGACGGTCTGGGCGCGGTGAGCGATCTTCATGAGCCCTCCTCCGGTCGCGGGACGCGTGGGGGCGGGTCACCCCTTCACGGGTCGACCCCATCGTGGCACGTTGCCGAGGCGTCCCGCGGCCGATGGGGGGATCTCGCGCGTGCCAGGCTGTTCGCCGAAGGGCTGCTGGCGACCGGGGAGCGGGTCGAGGAAGGACGGGTCGTGGTGGAAGGGGAACGGGGTCCGGAGGCCTACTTCGAGCGCGAGTCGGTCAGGCGATTTCGCCCGACCCCGCACGTGGGGGGAGGATGGAATCCCGACGAGCAGCACATCGCGCCCGCGATCGGCCTGCTCGCCCACATGATCGAAAGGGACCGCGACCAGCGCCGCGGCGACGGCCTGGCCATCTCCCGCCTCTCCTGCGACATCTTGGGCACGCTCCCGTTGGAGAGCATCCAGATCGAGATCGACGTGCTGCGACCTGGACGCACCATCGAGCTCGTCGAGGCGCGGCTCGTCCACGACGGCCGCTGCGCCGCGCTGGCGCGGGCGTGGCTCGTTCTGCGCCACGACACGCGGGACTACGCGGGCACGCCGCTGACGCGCATCGCCGCACCCGACGACCTGCCGTCGCGCGACCCGGGCCGCCTGTGGCCCGGTGGCTTCGTGCGCTCCGTCGAGGCTCGGGGCGCAGGTGACGAACCCGGTCGCGCGACGTTCTGGATCCGCACCGACGTCGAGCTGGTCGCGGGCGAGGCCGCCAGTCCCACGGCCCGGATGCTCGGCATCGTCGACATCGCCAACGGGGCCACACCTCGGGTCTCCGCCGCGCAGGTCTTCTTCCCCAATCTCGATCTCACGGCGCACATCTTTCGCGAGCCCTGCGGCGACTGGGTCGGCTTCGACACGTACGTGTCCTTCGGACCCGACGGTCTCGGACTCACGCACAGCGTCCTGCACGACACCTCGGGACCCCTGGGGGCCGTCGAGCAGACGCTCACCGTGCGGCCCCGATGAGTTGGAGGGAGACGCGACGCGGAGGCCGCGGACGTGGTTGCGCCTTCGATGCCGGAAGGCCTCGTCGTGTGCGCGCCGACGCGCGATGACGGCCTGAGCTGGCGCGCCGCGAACGAGGCGAAGCGGTGACGAGCTAGGCGTGGTGCGGAACCGCGTTGCGGGCGGAACCGTGATGCGCGAGGAGAGCCTCGGTGCGTCGCGCTGAGCCAGGTCAGGCCGATGCGCTCACCCTTGCTTGGGACCATCTGGACGGACGATGAAGCTGATTCTCGCGCGGAACAAGCCACACAACATCAAGGGAAGTCCCGCCCCGTGGAGTTTGCGCGACTGGGCTTCTACCGAGTCTTCGCAGCCGAGCTTCGTGCAGGTCTCTCACCTGGGGAATGTCGGCAATGCTCGAAAACTGAACACTTTCGACGGGGCGGATTCAACCGGTCGTCGCAATGAGCTCGGCGATCCGGCGCTTCTCCGCGGTCGTCGTGCCGCCGACCAGACCCTCGTCGACGTCGGCCTGACGCACCCCGGCTCGCACGCTCTCGAGGCCGTAGCCGAGCTGATTGGCGACCCGCTGGACGGTCCCGTGACTCGTGCCGAGCTCGTCGCGCAACGTCCGCACGAGGCGGACGGCCTGCGCCTTCTCCTCGGCGCTCTAGCGCCGACCCTTCGGTAACTCTCGTTGCTTCGTTGTTCCCATGACTCCATCCTTGTTTCCAAAGTCTGGAGCCTCCAACCAACCCAGGAGCCTCCAACCAACCCAGGGCGATTCAGTGATCCGGGCCTCTCGCGCCACCCACCACCGCTACGAGCGCGCCACGCCGGGCGAGCTCGTGCACGTGGACGTGAAGAAACTCGGGCGCATCCCCAACGGCGGGGGCTGGCGAGCCCTCGGGCGCGAGGTCGGGGAGACCTACGAGAAGAAGCGCCGGCGCATCGGCTTCGACTACGTCCACTCCATGGTCGACGACCACTCGCGCTTCGCCTGCGACGAGGTCCTGGCCGACGAGACCGGACCCACCTGCGCGGGATTCCTCCTGCGCGGCGGCGGCCTTCGCCGAGGCGGGCATCGCAATGATCGGTGAGGTCATGAGCGACAACGCCATGAACTACGGACTGAGCACCGACTTCCAACGGGCCCTCGAGACCCTGGGAGCCCGTCACGCACTCATCCGACCGCACTGCCCCTGGCAGAACGGCAAGGTCGAGAGGCTCAACCGCACCCTCCAGATCGAGTGGGCCTATCGGCGCGTCTACACCTCTAACGCACAGCGCACACGGGCCCTGGCATCATGGCTGCGGCGCTACAACACGCAGCGTCCCCACGCAGCTCTCGAAGGTCGGCCACCAATCAGTCGACTGTCACCAACGTGATGGCCGGTTACATCTAGAGGGCAGCGTGGCGGCACGCCGCAGTGAGCGCGCTCTCGGTGGCGACCACCGTGAGGTCGCCACCGAGCAGGTGGGTGGCGGGGACATCCTCGACGCGCCGTCCCTCGAACAGGGTGGCCAGAACCGGCCCCTTGGCCGCGCCGGCCACCAGCATCAGCACCGAGCGCGCCGCGCGCAGGTCGGAAAGCCCCAGCGTGACGGCGCGGGTGGGTCGGGTGCTCGGTCCCTCGCCGGGGAAGTTGTCCTCGAGGGTCTCGGGGGCCAGACGTACCACGTGGGTGCGGGTCGAATCGAGGGCGCCGGGCTCGTTGAAGCCGACGTGTCCGTTGCGCCCCACGCCGACGATCGCGAGATCCAGCCCGCCCGCCGCGTCAAGGGCCCGGTCGTAGCGGGCGGGGTCCGCGGCGTCGGTGGCCGGGTCGAGGCGGTGGACGGTGGCCTCCTCGAGCAGGGGGCCCAGGTGCTCGGCGAGGAAGGCGGCGAAGCTGCGCTCGGGGTAGCCGGGCAGGTCGACGTACTCGTCGAGCATGAAGACCCGCGCCGCGGACCAGTCGAGCTTGCCGCGCAGGTGGCGGCGGCGCAGCTCGCGGTAGAGGGGGATCGGGGTCGAGCCGGTGGGCGTGGTGAGGCTCAGGGCGGGCCGCTCGGCGAAGGCCTCGGCGACGAGGTCGGCCGCCACCTCGCCGAGGTGCTCGTCGGGCACCTGGTGCAGCTTCATCGCGGGGCCGCCGAGAGGGCCGGGGCCACCTCGAGGTAGCGCTCGAGACGGGACCCCAGGACCTCGCTGTAGTGGGGGTCGAGCGCGGGCAGCACCTCGGGTGAGGGGGCGGAGCCGCCGGCCTCGAGTCCCAGGCTCTCGAAGGCGAGGCGGGCGGCGCCCAGAACAGAGGGGCTCACGCCTCGCAGGGCGCGCACCGGCGCCTCGGCGAGGTGGGTGAGGATCGCCGGGCGCAGCAGACCCGAGTCGGGGGCGGCCACGCAGGTGAGAGGCTCCCCCTCGAGGGAGGTGGCGAGAAGGCACCGCCAGGTCTCGAAGGCGATGGCCTCGAAGAGGGCGAGGGCCAGGTCGGCCGGGGAGGTGGACAGCGTCAACCCGGCGAGCGTCCCCGTGAGGTCGCTACGCCACAGGGCCCCCTGCTCGCCGCCGGCGAGGTACGGCAGGGCCAGCGCGCCACAGTGGGCCGGATCGGGGTGGGAGAGCGCCAGGGCCTCGAGCTCAGCGGCGCTGCGCCCGACGAGGCGCGCGAGCCAGCCGATCGAGGAACCGGTGGCGAGCAGGTCGAGCTCGACGCCGACCCGACCAGGACCCGCGAGCGGGGTCACCAGCACCTGCTCGGGGCGGGGCCGGTCCGCCGGCCAGGTGGCCAGGATCACCGTCGAGGAGCCGTCGATGATCGAGACGCCCGGGCCGACCTCTTGCTCGAGCCAGTGGTGGGCGCACACCGAGTCGGCCCCGCCGAGCACGACCGGCGTCCCGGAGCGCAGACCGGGGAGCCGGTCCTCTAGCAGGGGGGCGTGATGGGTCGAGCCGACGACGGGGGGCAGGAGTCCGGAGGGAACGTCGAGGACCCCGAGGAGCTCCTCGCTCCAGGCGGCCCGCGCGAGGTCGTAGACGCCGTAGCCCGAGGCGGTCGAGGGCTCGGTGGCCAGCTCGCCGGTCAGCCAGCAGAAGAGGTAGTCGCGCGCCGAGAGCAGAGTGCTCGCCAGGCCCCCGCGCCGCAGATGCATCGGCACCAGGTAGCGCCCGTCGATCGGAGCCCCCGAGAGCTGGGCGAAGCGACGGCGCTGGGCGTCGTCGAGGCGCGCCTCGACGAGCTCGTCGGCGCGCGAGTCCTGCCAGGTGACGGCCGGGCCGACGACCTCGCGGTTGGCGTCGAGGGCGACCAGGGTGGGCATCTGACCGGTCAGGGCGACAGCCCGGGCCGCGCCGGCCTCCTCGCCGAGCTCGGTGAGGGCCGAGCGGATCCCCTCGGTCCAGTCGCCCACACGCTGCTCGGCCTGGCCCGGCTCCTCGGTGAGGGTGGCATAGGGGCGCGAGGCGGACGCCCTCACCACCAGATCCTGGTCGACGAGGGCGACCTTTACCCTCGAGGTCCCCAGGTCGATCGCCAGGACCGAGGCTCGGCTCACGAGTCCGACCCTAGGAGAGGGCGACGGCGCGCACGACGACGGCGTCGAGGCTGGCAACGGCGCGCTCGAGCGTCAGCTCGATGTCCTCGTCGGTGTGGGCGAAGGAGAGGAAGAGGTTCTCGAGGTGGCCGGGGTGGAAGAGCACACCGCGGTCGAGCATCTCCTCCCACCAGATCCGGAACAGGTCGGCGCGGGCGTGGCGCGCGGCGTCGCGGTAGTTGCGGATCGGGGCGTCGGAGAACCAGACCTGGTAGACGGGCCCGAGTCCCACCACCGACCCGGCGATACCCCTGTCGACGAGGAGCTGGGCCAGCCCCTCGCGCAGGCGGTCGCTGCGCCGGTAGAGGTCCTCGTAGGAGGCCTCATTGGCCAGGTGACGGATGGCCTCGTGGGCCGCCGCGACGGCGATGGCATTGCCCGAGTAGGTCCCGGCGATGGAGACCCGGCCCTCGCTGGCCAGGTCCATCACGTCGCGGCGCCCGCCGAGCGCGGCGACGGGGAAGCCGCCGCCGAGGCCCTTGGCCAAGACGGTGAGGTCGGGGGTGACACCGAGCTTCTCCTGGGCGCCGCCCAGGGCGATGCGAAAACCCGTGATCACCTCGTCGAAGATGAGCAGTGCGCCCTCGCGAGTGCAGATCTCGCGTAGCCCCTCGAGGTAGCCCGGCTCGGGCAGGATGCAGCCGGTGTTGCACATTATGGGCTCGGTGATGATCGCGGCGATCTCACCGGGGTTCTCGGCAAACAGCTCCTCGATCACCCCGAGGTCGTTCCAGGGCGCGATCACGAGGCTCTGGCCCATCTCGGGTGTGACCCCGGGGCCCTGGGGCAGGGCTACCGGGTGGCGGTCTGGTCCGGCGGCGGCGAGGTCGGGGTGCTTGGACCAGTAGATGCCGTCGGAGAAGCCGTGGTACTGACCCTCGAAGCGC
The DNA here is from genome assembly GCA_021777365.1 of Chloroflexota bacterium. The sequence continues at coordinate 5,995 of JAJYDP010000107.1, forward strand.
ACCACCTTGCGCCGGCCCGTGAACGTGCGCGCCAGGCGCAGCGCGTAGAGCACCCCCTCGGTCCCCGAGTTGACGAGTCGGGCCGTCTCCACCGAGGGCACGGCGGCGGCGATGAGGTGGGCCAGTTCGATCTCGATGGCGGTGGGCATCGCGAAGACGGTCCCGGCACTGGCTATGCGCGCGCTCACCGCGGCCGTGACGCCCTCGGGACGGTGCCCGAGCAGCATCGGTCCGAGGCCCAACAGGTAGTCGATGTACTCGTTGCCGTCCACGTCGAACACCCGGCTGCCGGTGCCGTGGTCGACGAAGAGCGGGTGGGGCTCCCAGCCCGAGAAGCGGGCCCGCGCCGTGGAGTTAACGCCTCCGGGGATGACCTTGAGGGCCTGGTGGTAGAGCTTGGCGGAGGTGGCGTAGCGCTCGGGGTGCAAAAAGGAGAAGGTCATGTCGTCCCTTAGGTCATTATGATGACATAATGATTCTACCACTCCAGTGGGGATCTGGAGGGTGAAGGGGGGCGGCGATGTCCGCACAGTCCGGGGCCGGCGACGGCCACCACCTCAAGTCCGACGCCCTCGGGCTCGGCGACACGATCGTGCTTGCGATGGCAAGCTCGGGGCCGACCCAGTCGATCGCGGCGAGCCTCGCGGCGATCCTCATCGCGGTGCGCTACGCCGGCTTCCTGCCGATCCTGATCTGCTTCATCCCGATGATCGGCATCGCCATCGGCTACCAGCGCCTCAACGCCTGGCAGCCCTCGGCCGGGGCAACCTACTCGTGGGTCGGACGGGCCCTCAACCCTCACGCCGGCTTCTTCTCGGGCTGGATCATGCTGATGTACTACACGATCGGCACGGTTAGCCTCACCCCGATTCTGGGCTCCTACACCCTCTCCCTCTTCTCGAACGCGGCGGCCAACAACAAGTACGACGTCGCCCTCGTGGGCTCGATCCTCAACATCGTGGTGCTGGTCGTCGCGGCGGTAGGCATCAAGTTCTCGGCCCGGTTCCAGTGGGCCTGGGCCGTCTTCGAGTACGCGGTGCTGCTGGGCTTCGCGGTAGCGGCCCTCGCCCTCATCTACTCGGGGCACCTGCAGCACACCGTGCACGCCGCCACCTCCTGGCTCACCCTCTCGGGTGCCGGGGGCTTCCACGCGCTGATCGCCGGGGTGCTCATCGCGATCTTCCTCTACTCGGGCTGGGACACCGCGGCCTACGTCGGCGAGGAGGTCAAGGGACGTCGGGCCGGGGCGGCCGCGCTGACGAGCGTGGTCCTGCTCTTCGTCGTCTACGCGGTGGGCGTCCTGACCCTCCAGGGCGTGGCGCCCAACGGGGCGATGCAGGCCCACGCCGGTAACGTCCTGGCCTTCGTCGGAGACAAGATCGGCGGGGGCTTCTGGGAGAACGTCATGATCGTGGCCGTCCTCGGCGGAACCCTCGCGAGCCTGCAGGCGGCCATCGTCTCGGCCTCGCGGATCTCCTACGCCATGGGCCGCGACCGGGTCTTCCCGAGCTGGTTCGGCCAGGTGTCGGCTCGCTATCGCACGCCGATGAACGCAACGGTGCTGCTCGGGCTCTTGAACGTGGTCTTCCTTTGGGGCTCGACGCTGGTCGGCTCGATCGGCACGGCGCTGTCGGACGTCGTGTCGACGCTCGGGCTGATGGCCGCGATGTTCTATCTGCTCACCGCGGTGACGGCGATCTGGGCCTACCGCCACTCGATCACCTCTAGCGCCAGCAGCCTCCTGCTGGGCGGCGTCCTGCCGGGCCTGGGGGCGGCCTTCATGGCCTTCGTGATCATCTACGAGTTGGCCACCCACGCGCTCAACGGGGTGGAGATGGCCTTCGGCTTCGGCTTCGCGGCCTTGGGGCTGGTGCTGAGCTTCGTCTCGCGCTCCGTCGGTCGGGCCCAGTTCTACTTCGACCCCTCGGTCAGCCACGGTGACACCGTCGAGGCCGAGCTGGCCTGAGCCGGGCGCCGCGAGAGCGCTGGGGTGGTGTCCGCCATGGCCCAGTGGACGATTCATGAGATGCGTGCGGCCGACGTCGATGCCGCGCTCGTGGTGTGGGACGAGGCGGGGACCCCCGTCGCCGACTCCGCCTTCAGCGTGGCCGAGGTGATCCACGCGATCTCCGAGGGCGACCCGGCCGTCCTCGCTGAGGCCGACGGCCGGGTGGTGGGCACGGCCTGCTCGGTCGTCGCGGGGGACCGGGCCCGGATCTGCCGGCTGACGATCTCGCCGGCCTGGTGCCACCAGGAGATCGGCTCGGCGACGCGCGTGGCCCTCGAGCAGAACCTCACCGCCACTGGGGTGAACCGGATGAGCGCCCTGCTGCTCGACGAGGAGATCGGCGAGGAGGCCTCCGCAATCAGGGCTACGCCGGGCCGACAACCCTTCGCTTCCTCGACCGGCGCGAGCCCTCCGGCGCGAGCCGGGCCCAGATCGTCCACGAGCTGGGCGGGCGGGTGGTGTCCCCGGCGGTGTGGGCCACCCTCGGGGGAGGAGCCGCCACAAAGGAGCTGATCGAGCGCAGCCTCATCCTGCCCCTGGCCCACTCCTCGGTCGCCGAGCGCCACGGTCTGCGCCCGCCCAGGGGCAGCCGTCCTCGTCGGGCCCCCGGGCACCGGCAAGACCTCCCTGGCCCGCGGGGTCGCGGGGCGGCTCGGCTGGCCTTTCATCGAGGTCTTCCCGGCCCAGCTGGGGGCCTCGCCGGCCGAGATCGCCGCGGGGGTGCGCGCCACCTTCGACCGGCTGCGCGGGGTCGAGCACGCCGTCGTCTTCATGGACGAGGTGGTCGAGATCGCCAGCCGCCGCCAGGAGCACAACGCCGGCCAGGCGATCACCAACGAGCTCTTGAAGGCGATCCCGGGCTTTCGGGCGATGTCCGGGCGCCTGCTCATATGCGCGACCAACAACATCAACCGGCTCGACCCGGTGTTCGTGCGCTCCGGTCGCTTCGAATACCTGATCCCCATCGGCCCACCGGACCTCAACTCGTGCCTCGAGGCCGGCCCGGCCCTCGGCGCGGTAGCAGGCAACCCAGCGGTGGGCGCATTGGCGAGACACGCCCATGGTCCGGGCCACGTGAGACACGGGCATCCCCGCCTCGACGCGCTGGACGAGCAGTAACCGGCCCCTCGGGGTCAGGCGTGCATTACGGTGCGACATGAAGGCCTCCTCGGGTTCGGGATGTTCGCAAGAACCACGGTCCCCGGAGGCCTTTACCCATGTCAAGGTGTCACCAACGTCCTGGCCGGGTACACCTAGGGGCGCAGCGGGTCGGCAGTCGGGCTCGAGGAGAGGCGGAAGGAGAACTGCGAGGGCACGAAGACCATCTGGAAGGAGTCGAAGGCCGTCCCGTTGGCGGTGGAGGACACTCCGGTGATCTCGATGATGAAGGCCCCCGGCGACAGGTGGAGGTCACGGGCCTCCAGGGCGCTGGCCGGGCGCGCGATGAGGGTCTGCTCCTCGGTCGATTCGCTCAGCGCGTAGCGCGTGGCCAGCACCTCGTAGAGCGAGTCGGCCTCGGCGAAGTGCGCATCGAGGTCGGGGGCGAGGATGCGCGGGATCACCGCGACCTCGCGCACCGCCGGCACCTGCTCGACGAGGCGCACCCGCACTACCCGCCAGGTCACCGACCCGAGCGGGACCGCCAGGGCCGCGGCGCTGGCTTCGTCGGCGGGCTCCTCAGCCAGTGAGAGCAGGCGGGTCTCAAGCCAGACCCCCTGGTCGGCCAGGGTCTCACGCAGGCCGCCGAGGATCGTCGAGGCGGCCTCGATGCGGGTGGAGCGCACGAAGGTGCCCTTTCCTTGGACCCGCGTGAGGACCCCGGCCGCGCTCAGCTCTCCCATCGCCCGGCGCACGGTCATCAGCGAGACCCCGCAGGTCGCAGCGATCTCGGTCTCGCTGGGCAGCCGGTCGCCGGGCTGGAGGCCCTGGTCGGCAATGAGCCGGCGCACGTACTCGATCGTCTTCTCGTAGAGGGTCATGGTCTCGCTCGGGGCCCCTCGGCCCCCTCGGCCCACCCTAGGGCACTCACGGCGTGAAGACCCTCGAGTAGGGGTAGCTGTCGCGCTGGACCATGACGACCTCTCCCTCGGGCGCCGGGCCGGCGCGCAGCCGCTCGGGCGCGTCGGGCGCGCCCACCCGCCAGGTCCCCTCGCCGAGATCCGACATCGGCTGCTCCTGGGTGGGCGCCTCGACGTCGTCGCCGGCCAGGTCGTGGAGACCGAGAGCACGGACCCCGACGGCGAAGACCGCGACGAGGCTCTTGACTTAGCCCTCAAGCAGCTGGTCAACGACTCAATCGCTGTGGACGGCGTCATCGACGTGTTTGGCGACCTGGGCCTTCCGAACCCCGAGCTCAGCGTCCTCTCGCCGGAATCCCTCGAGAGGATGAAGAAGGGCGAGCAGACCAACCTCGAGTTCGAGATGATGAAGAAGATCCTGAAGGACAAACTCAAGGCCCTTCGCACAACCAGCATCGTGGAGTCCCGCCGTTTCTCCGAGATGCTCGACGCCTCCATCCTGGCGCTACAGAGCCACGCCATATCGACCGCACAGGTCATCCAGCAGCTTGTCGAGTTGGCTGAAGAGATGAACATCCGCGCCGCCCGGGGAGACGAACTCGGCCTGGCCCCTGTTGAGATTGCCCTCTACGACGCCATTACCCAGAACGGTTCAGCGGTGCACGAGATGGGTGCGTGAAGCTTCGCCAACTTACCCACGAGCTGGTCGAGATCGTGGAGAAGAACACCAAGCTGGACTGGACAAAGAAGGCGACGGTGCGCGCCTCGGTGCGCGTTGCGGTCAAGTGCCTCATGAAGCGCTACAAGTACCCACCGGACCGCCAGGAGTCGGCGGTGTCGCTTGTCGTCGAGCAGGCTGAGCTGTTCGCATTCGAATCTGTGAGCGGTCATGTCTAGAGGAGAGGTATTGCGTTCACGCCCCAATTCCAGTAAGTGAGCGGCAATTATCCCCGTAAGACCCCCCGAAGCGGGAGACCGTGAGGGAATCCGCCGGCGAGAGATCACACCGAAGGGGTCATACGGGAATTGACGTTGCGCCTGATAAACGCCAATAACGGTGCTGATGTTCGACGTCATCGGCCACACGATGCGAGGCGAGATCTCACACGGCGTCTCGGGCCAGAGCGTCGTGCAATCGCTCGGATTTCCACGGGTCGAGGTGTCCAGGACCGTGCTCAATTCCCGTAACGCACCGACCGGACTTACTGAGATGATAGGCACACGAGAGTGGTGGATAGTGCCGTTGAATAGGGAAAACGGGTGCGGAAGCGCGAATCGGTCGTGTTACTACG
>JAJYDP010000108.1 GCA_021777365.1 Chloroflexota bacterium
CGACGAGCGGGTCGTCTTCTACGGCGAGGACGTGGCCGACTACGGCGGCGCGTTCAAGCTCACCAAGGGCCTGCTGGAGGCGTTCGGCCGCCGGCGCGTGTTCAACACCCCGATCTCCGAGGCGTGCATCTGCGGCACCGCGGTGGGTGCCGGGATCGTCGGCCTGCGGCCAGTGGTCGAGCTCATGTACATGGACTTCGCGCTCATGAGCTCCGACCAGATCGCCAACCAGGCCGCCAAGTGGCACTACATGTCGGGGGGCCAGGTCGAGGTCCCGGTCGTGTACCGCTGCTCGGTCGGCGCGGGCAAAGGCTACGGCGGCCAGCACAGCCAGAGCCTGGAGTCCCTGTTCACGCACATCCCCGGGCTGTACGTGCTCTACCCGGCCACGGCCGAGGACGCCAAGGGCCTGCTCAAGAGCGCGATCCGGACCAACAACCCGGTCGTGTTCGTCGAGAGCCAGGGCCTCTACTCCACCAAGGGCGTGGTGCCCGAGGGCGAGTACACGACGCCGATCGGGAAGGCGCGGATCGCCCGCGAGGGCACCGACGCCACGATCGTCGCCTGGGGCCCCGCGGTCCCCGACGCGCTGGCGGCCGCGGACGCGCTGGCGGCCGAGCACGGCCTGTCGGCCGAGGTGGTCGACCTGCGCAGCCTCGTGCCCCTCGACATGGACACCGTGCTCGCGTCGGTCCGCAAGACCGGCCGGGCCGTGGTCGCCGCGCAGGCCGTGCTGACGGGGAGCTTCGTCAACGAGGTCGTGGCGCGCATCCAGGCAGAGGCGTTCGACGACCTCGACGGCCCGGTCGGGCGCGTGGGCGCGGCGCCGGGCATCAGCCCGCAGGCCGAGAGCCTCGAGAAGGCGTTCCTGCCGACGTCGGCCGACATCGCGGCCGCCGTGCTGGCCATCGTCTGACCGTCCGCGAGCACGAAGGAGGCAGCGCCGATGGCCCGCCCGATCCTGATGCCCAAGCCGGGCCAGATGACCGAGGAGTGCACGGTCATCCTGTGGCGCAAGGCCGTGGGCGACCCCGTCCACAAGGGCGACGTCCTGTTCGAGATCGAGACCGACAAGAGCACCATGGAGGTCGAGACCTTCGAGGAGGGCGTGCTCCTCGCCCAGGTCGTGGCCGAGGGCCAGACCGCCCCGGTCAACGCGGTCTGCGGCTGGATCGGCGAGGCCGGCGAGGCCGTCCCCGAATCGCCCTCGGCCCCGGCCGGCGCGATTGCGGCACCCGTCGCGGCCGGCGCGGGCCCGGCGCCGACCGGCACGACGGCAGCGGCCGTCCCCGAGGCCGCGGCTCCTGCGCCCGAGCCCGCGGTCCCCGCCAGCGAGGCGAGGATCAGCCCGCGCGCCCGCCGGCTCGCCGCCTCGGCGGGGCTCGACCCGGCCTCGATCCGCGGCACCGGCCCCGACGGCCGCATCGTCGAGCGCGACGTGCAGGCGGCGATCGCCGCCGGCGTCGGCCGCCCGGCGGCACCGGCTGCTCGCCCTGCCGGGCTGGCCGCGCCCGCTCCGGCGCCGGCCGGCGGCGAGGCCCCGCGCCAGATGTCCCGCATGCGCCGGGTGATCGCCGAGCGCCTGACCCAGTCGTGGACCACCACGCCGCACTTCACGGTCACCGTGGCCGTGGACGCGTCGAGGCTGATGGACCTGCGGGCCGGGCTCAAGGCGGCCGGCTCGAGCCTCACCGTCACGGACTTCGTGCTCGCCGCGGCCGCGGATACGCTGGCCGAGTTCCCCGACGTCAACGCCCGCACCGACGGCACGTCGGTCTGGCCGCGCAGCCGCGTCGACCTCGGCATGGCCGTCTCGGTGCCCGGCGGCCTGGTGGTCCCGGTGATCCGCGACGCGGGCGCGCTCACCGTCGCCGAGATCCACGACCGTGCCGCGGCCCTCTCGGCGGCGGCCCGCGCGGGCACGGTGTCGCCCGACGACCTAGTCGGCTCCACGTTCACCGTGTCCAACCTGGGCATGTACGGGGTCGAGGAGTTCAGCGCGATCATCAACCCGGGCGAGGCGGCGATCCTGGCGGTGTCGTCCGCGCTCCCGACGCCGGTGGCCGTCGACGGGCGCGTCGAGGTCCGACCGGTGATGAAGCTGACACTGTCGGCCGACCACCGCCTGGTGGACGGGGCGATGGGCGCCGAGTTCATGCGCGCCATGCAGGCCCGGCTCGAGGCGGCCGACGCCTTCCGGCTGGGCGCCGCGACGCTGGTCGAGCCCGCCCGCCCCCGCTTCGCCGACGACCCGGACTGGTTCGACGTGGTGGTGCTCGGCGCCGGGACGGGCGGCTACACCGCGGCGTTCCGGGCGGCCCAGCTGGGGCTCAAGGTGGCCCTCGTCGACGCCGACCGGATCGGCGGCACGTGCCTCCACCGCGGCTGCATCCCCACCAAGGCGATCCTCGAGGCGGCCGACCTCGCCCACCGCGTCCGCGAGCAGGGCGCCGCGCTCGGCGTGCTCGCCGACGGCGTCCGGCTCGACTACGCCGCCACGGCCGCGAACAAGGACGCGGTCGTCAAGCGCATGTGGACGGGATTGAAGAGCCTGGTCGGCAAGAACGGGGTGGAGTGGGTCGCCGGGCGCGGCCGACTCGACGGGCCATCGCGGGTCGTCGTGACCCTGGAGGGCGGCTCGACCCGCACGCTCACCGCCAACGACGTCATCCTGGCCACCGGGTCGCGCCCCAAGAGCCTGCCCGGCCTCGTCCCCGACGGCCGGCGCATCGTGACCTCCGACGACGTGCTGCGCTGGACGGAGCTGCCGTCGAGCCTGGTCGTCGTGGGGGCGGGCGCCGTGGGCGCCGAGTTCGCGTCCGCGTTCCACGACCTGGGCGTGGCTGTGACACTGCTCGAGTACCTGCCCGCGGTCGTGCCGCTCGAGGACGCCGAGGTGAGCCGCGAGCTCCAGCGCAGCTTCGAGCGCCGCGGCATGCGCGTCGTCGTCAACGCCCGGTTCGACCCGGCGTCGGTCGCCGTCCGGGAGGACGGCGTGTCGATCACGGTGGGCCCGGACGGCGGCGAGCGCTCGGAGGTCACCGCGGATGCGATCCTGGTGGCGACCGGGCGCGCGCCCAACACCGAGGGCCTCGGCCTCGAGACGACGCGGGCGGCCGTCGAGCGCGGGTTCGTCCAGGTGGACGGCCTGATGCGCACCGCCGAGCCGCACCTTTGGGCGATCGGCGACCTCGTGGGCGGGCTGCTGCTCGCGCACACCGCCGCGCACGAGGGGATCATCGCGGCCCACGCGATCACCGGCGAGCGCGACGTCCACCCCATGGACTACCCCGGCCAGCCGCGCGCCACCTACACGCGGCCCGAGATCGCCTCGGTGGGCCTGACGGAGCAGCAGTGCGCCGAGCGGGGCCTGCCGGTCAAGATCGGCAAGGTGCCGTTCCAGGCCATCGCGAAGGCCCTGATCCACGGCTCCCGCGAGGGCTTCGCCAAGGTGATCGCCCACGCGGACACGGGCGCCGTCCTCGGCGTCCACGTCATCGGCCCGCACGCGACCGAGCTCATTGCCGAGGCCTCGCTGGCCGCGTCGCTCGCCGCGACCGTGGACCAGCTGGGGTCGGCCACGCATCCGCACCCGACCCTGTCCGAGGTGCTCGGCGAGGCGGCGATGGCCGTGCGGGGGCGCTCGATCAACTTCTGAGAGGACCGGGGCGGGCCTGCCGCCAACGAGTCGGAGCGGTGCGCCCGCCGGGCGCCGGAGGAGCTGGCGCCCGGCGGACTGGGGGGACGCTACCGGCGCCCGTACAGCGGGCCGAAGTTGGCGCAGGCGCGGAAGTCGGCGCCCTCGGGGTCGGCGGTGCCCAGGTTGGCCCACGCGCTCGGGCGGAACACGTCCTCGGCGGGCACGTTGTGCATGTGGACCGGGATCCGCAGGATCGAGGCCAGGGTGATCAGGTCCGCCCCGACGTGGCCGTAGCTGATGGCGCCGTGGTTGGCCGCCCAGCTGGCCATGACGCTGTACACGTCGCGGAAGGGCCCCTCGCCCGTGGTGCGCGGGACGAACCAGTGGGTGGGCCAGGTCGGGTCGGTCCGCCGGTCGAGGGCGTCGTGGACCTCCCGCGGCAGCTCGACCGTCCAGCCCTCGGCGATCTGGAGCGTCGGCCCGGCGCCGCCCACGAGGTTGAGGCGGGCCATCGTGACCGGCATGCCGCCCCGCGACACGAACTGGCTGGAGAACCCGCCGCCGCGGAAGTAGCCGCGGTTGGCCGGGTACCAGGTGGTCGCCGCCAGCGCCGCGTCCACGTCGGCCTGCGTGACCTCCCAGAACGGCTTCATCGCGGGCCTGCCGTCGGCGTCGGTCATCGCGCCCGTCGCGTCGAGCGTCGCCGCGCCGGAGTTGATGAGGTGGATGAAGCCGTCGGCCGCGGCCCCCTCGGGCCGCCAGCCCGTCACCCGCTCGACCGCGTCCGGGCTCCAGTACGTCCGCACGTCGGCGAAGATCTGCGCCCGGTTGGTGAGCAGGTACGAGAGCAGCATCGTCGCGCCGTTGAGCGAGTCGTTCTCGGTCGCGAACACGTGCGGCGCGCGGACGCCGTTCCAGTCGAAGCTCGAGTTGAGCATCGCCTCCATGAAGTCGCCGTTGGGGCTGTGGTCGGTCCAGTGCCGCTGGCCCTGGAAGCCGCCCAGGATCGCGTTGCGGCCCATCGACTCCTCGACGTGGCCGAGCTCGGCCAGGCGCGGGTTGCCGACCAGCAGGTCGCGCGCGATCAGGAACATCTTGACCACCGTCGCCCAATCGGCGTCCAGGCCGGCGCGGTCCTTCTGCTTGGCCGGCTCGTTGCGGTCCTCGCCCTCGCGGCAGTTCGCCCTCGTCCAGGCCAGGCCCCGCTCGAACTCGGCCGGGTCGTAGATCCCCTCCTCGAGCCGCCGCGCGACCTCGGACATGTCGACCGCCTCGACGCGCATGCCGAGGTACTTCTCGAAGAACGGCTGGTCCACGATCGACCCGGCGATGCCCATCGACACGCCGCCGAGCGACAGGTAGGACTTGCCGCGCAGGATGGCCGCCGCCAGACCGGCCCTCGCGAAGCGCAGGATCCTCGCCCGGACGTCCTCGGGGATCGAGCCGTCGCCCGCGTCCTGGACGTCGCGCCCGTAGATGCCGAACGCCGGCAGGCCCTTCTGGGTGTGCGCCGCGAGCACCGCGGCGAGGTACACGGCGCCCGGCCGCTCGGTGCCGTTGAAGCCCCAGACCGCCTTGGGCGTGAGCGGGTCCATGTCCATCGTCTCGGACCCGTAGCACCAGCACGGCGTGACGGTGATCGAGACCCCGACGCCCTCCTTGCGGAACAGCTCGGCCGCCTTGGCCGCCTCGTACACGCCCCCGATGTTGTGGTCGGGCACGACGCACTCGACGGGGGTGCCGTCGGGGTAGCGCAGCGTGGAGCTGATCAGCTCGGCCGTCCGCAGGGCCATGCCGCGCGTCTGCTCCTCGAGCGACTCGCGGACGCCGTGCTGCCGCCCGTCGACCGCGGGCCGGATCCCGATCTTGGGCCAGTCGCCGACGAAGCGGCCGGAGGTGTTCACGGTGGTCATCGCACCCTCTCGTTCTGGAACGCCTGGTTGCCGGTCGCCGGCGGCTATCCGGGCTGGACCACGCCGATGGTCAGTAGGATGTTGGCGTAGACGCGCTGCTCGCCGGTGGCGATCGCCAGGGCGCAGTCGGGGCCGCGCGCCATGTCGTAGAACTCGAACCGGCCGAGGCGGGTGAGCCCGGTGCCCGGCAGCAGGCGCCGGAAGTCGTCGTAGATCGAGGGCTCGCTCCCGTCGTCCGGACCCATGACGTGGGCCGCCTCGACGGGGATGGCGTCAGCGATCACCCCGAGCAAGTCGGTGACGGTCAGCTTGCCCGGCTCGAGGTTGAGGAACACCCGGTGGGCCGACGGGTTGGAGCGCGTCGCCAGCGGGTAGTTCCCGTCGGCGATCAGGACCTGGGAGCCGTGGCCGGCCTCGCCCAGAGCGGCGAGGATCCCGGGATGGAGTAGGCGCGTCCTGAGCACTGGGCCTCCTTGTCAAGCAGGAGCTGGCCGACGAGACGGATCGGACGACGCGCAGGCACACCCCTGAGGGAACGATACCCGAAACACCCAGTTATCGATAACAGTGATAACGGTAACGGATCAGTGCCCCGCTCGCAAACCCCCTTGTGCGCCGGATCTGTCCGAGTTTGTGGGCCGCCGGTTTGGCAGCGCGCCGCCAAGCGCCCCAACGATCGACCGCCTAACTGGCCGCAGACTCCTCGGGGGCCATCACCGGCAGCGGCCCACCACTCGACTTGCGGATGACCAGTTCGGTCGGGAACACGACGTCCTGCACCCGGTGTCGGCCTGGATGCTGGATCCGCTCCACGAGCAGCTCCACCGCGCGCCGGCCCATCTCGAGCGCAGGCTGGGCGACCACGGTGAGGAAGGGGAAGGTGACCATCGCCGACGGGAGGTCGTCGAAGCCGACGACCGCCACATCCTCGGGCACGCGGATGTTCATGTCCTCAAGAGCGTGCAGCACGCCGATGGCGATGAAGTTGTTGCCCGCGAAGATTGCCGTCGGTCGGTCCGGCCGCGACATGATCGCTCGGGCCATCTCGGCCCCGCTCTCGATGGAGAAGCGACCGTGGACCACCTGGACGGATCGCTCGTGACCGGCCTCCCGCATGGCGTCGCGGAACCCAGCGGCTCGGTCCATGGCGGTTGAGACTGATCGAGGGCCGGTCAGGATCGCGGTGCGGCTGTGTCCAAGCGAAGCGATGTAGCGGCCCATCTCATAGGCGCCCACTCGCGAATCGGTGCGGACCACATCGGCGGCACCGCGACGGATGCGGCGATCGAGCACGACGAGGGGCGTGTCCTGCTCTCGGCACTTCTTGATGACCCTCTCTCCAGCTCCGGCCGGGACGATCAGGACCCCGTCGATCTGACGCTGCAGCAGCATCGTGACGTAGAGCTCTTCCTCGTCCTGATCCTCGTTGCTGTTGCCCAGGATCACCATCATCCCGGCGTCATTGGCCGCCGCCTCGACGCCGTGTGCAAGCGTGGTGAAGAAGGGGTTCGTCAGGTCCGTGACGAGCAGGGCGATGAGGTTCGTCCGCTTGGAGCGCAGGCTGCGAGCCAGGACGTTGGGCATGTAGCCCGTCTCGGCAATCGCCGCCTCGACACGGCGTCGGACGTCGACGCTGACCGGCCCTGACCCGCGCACGACCCGCGACACGGTCATCGGCGAGACGCCCGCCAATTTGGCTACATCGACCAGTCTCGCCATCGGTCTCCGTCCAGTGCTGCCGACCTCAGCCGTTGCCCGAGGAGCTAACGGTATCAACGCCGCACGAGGCAGTCCACGAAGTGGCTGCAGGCCACCGCGCAGCTGGCTGGCGGTCTGACACGGGCGGTGGCTATTGACCAGATCAAGTCATATGATAACGTAAACACTCAGAGGCCGCTGTGCTGCTGCACAGGTTCTCTGAGCGATGTCAAGTCGCAAGAGAACGCATCAGACGGGAGGCCACGGGGCTGGACAAACGATGCACCTGATGGCCTCATCATCTCGGCTACCTGGTCGGCGGGCGTGCGGTGCGGAGGCGAGTGGCTGATGGGAACACTTGACAAGGATCGCGCCGTCCTGCGTGAACTCGCGTCCCGCGTCGCCGAGATCGCAGCGCTGCCGGTCCAGGCCGAGACGATCGCCGGCTGGAAGGCGCTCAACGGCCTCCGGCCGGTGCGGCCGATGGTGGCGATCGACCAGCTGCCGTGGCACGAGATGGCGTCGAGCCCCGAGCTCGTGACGCAATGCGAGGATCCCTTCAACCGCGGCCTCGAGATCGACCTGCGCCGCATCCTCTACCGCTGGAACCACTTCCGTGCCGACATGGTGGTCGAGCCCGAGCTCCTGATCCCGAAAGTCCTGCGCCTTGACGGGTTCGGCGTCGAGATGCACGAGGAGACCGAGGCCGTCGACGCTGCCAACGTGATCGTCTCGCACCACTTCTTCGACCAGCTCGAGCACGAGGAGGACGCCGACAAGATCCGGACGCCCACCGTCTGGCTCGACGAGGCGGAGACGGCCCGCATCGAGGCGCAGGCGCACGAGATCTTCGACGGCGTGCTTCCCGTCCGCCTCCAGGGCTGGGTCCCCAGCACCAACCAGTGGCCGGGCCTCGAGTCCCAGCCCGAGACGCGCGCCCTGGTGCACGACTGGCCGGACGAGCTGCTCGCCGGCGGGGCGAACTTCTGGGACACGATCGAGTTCTGGCGCGGCGCCGACGCCATCCTGCTCGACCTCATGGACCGGCCCGAGCACCTGCACCGGATCATGGACCGTCTGGTGACGGCCTACCTCGGCATGCTCGACCAGATGGAGGCCAAGGGCCTGCTCGGACACTCGATGTCCTTGGTGCACTGCACTCCCGCGTGGACCGACGAGCTCCCCCACGCTGGGTTCGACCCCGAGCGACCCCGGGCTGAGGACCTGTGGACGATGGGCATGGCACAGGTCTTCACCTCGACCTCGCCCAAGATGTTCCGGGAATTCGAAGTCGAGCACACCAAGCGCTGGTTCGCCCGCTTCGGCCTCGGCTACTACGGGTGCTGCGATGTCCTCGACCGGCACATCGACCACATCCGCGTCATCCCGAACGTGCGCAAGATCTCGATGTGCCCATGGGCGAACGTCGAGCGCGGTGCCGACGGGATGGGCCACGACTTCGTCATGTCGCGCAAGCCGAACCCGGCGCTGCTCGCAATGGACGGTTGGGAACCCGAAGCGGTTGAGAAGCAGCTGCGCGCGACGGCAGAGGCGTGCCGGCGAACTGGCACGAACGTCGAGTTCATCCTCAAGGACGTGAGCACCATTCGCTACCAGCCGCACCGGCTGGAGGAGTGGGTGGACGTCGCAATGCGGGTGGCAAGGGACTACTGAGAGGCCCGGCGCGACCGCCGGTACAAGGAGCAAGACCCGATGGTAGATCTGCAGGAGCTCAGCGCGGCAATCGAGGTGGGCGACCGCGCGACCGCCACTCGACTGACCCGCGAGGCGCTCGACGGCGGGGTGCCACCCGCGACGATCCTTGATGCGATGACGGGCGCGATGGGCGTCGTCGGCCGCAAGTTCCAGGACAACGAGATCTTCGTCCCCGAGATGCTCATCAGCGCTCGGGCCATGAAGGAGGCCACCGCGATCCTGGAGCCGGTGCTCGTCGAGGCGGGGATCCGCCCTGAGTTCACCGCGGTTGTCGGCACGGTCGAGGGCGACCTGCACGACATCGGCAAGAACCTCGTCGGCATGATGCTCAAAGGCGCCGCCATCGAGGTCGTGGATCTCGGCGTCAACGTGACGGCCGACCGCTTCGTGGAGGCAGCCCGCGAGCATGACGCCCGGCTGATCGGCCTCAGTGCCCTGCTGACCACCACGATGCCCAACATGCGCAAGGTGGTCGAGGCGATCAAGGCGGCGGGCGTCGACGCCAAGGTGATGATCGGCGGTGCCCCGACCACGCCCGAGTTCGCCGCCCAGATCGGCGCCGACGGCTACGCCCCGGACGCGGGCGCCGCCGTCGACCTCGCCAAAGCCCTGCTCGAGAGCAAGTAGCAGCCGGCAGGGAGTCTGACGATGGGCATGTTCGAGACCTTCGGCCGCAGCAGCGGCGTCGGAGAACCGCGGAAGGACTCGACCCTGGCGAAGGTCGAGCGCCTGGCGAAGACCTACCGGCACGAAGAGGCTGACCGGGTCCCGATCAGCGACTTCTTCTGGGGCGGCTTCAAGACCCGCTGGCGCGACGAACTGGGACTGCCGCCGGACGCCGACCCGTACTACTACTACGACCTCGACCTGATCGTCACCGTCCCGAACATGGATCCGCACATCCGCTCGTTCGAGACCATCCGCGAAGACGATGAGGAGGTCGTCATCAAGACGGGTTTCGACACGACGATCCGCAAGCGGTTCGACCTGCCGATGCCGGAGCAGATGAGCTGGGACACGGACTCGATCGAGAAGCTCGAGGCGTTCGAGTTCGATGATCCCGCCGACCCCCGCCGCTTCTTCGAGGCCGGCGACAACCAGATCGCCGGCGTCGGGGATGGGTTCGAGCGGAACAGCCCGCCGTGGGTCGACACGGTCCGGTCCCTGCGCCCGGACTTCGCCGTCTACGGGAGCATCACCGAGTCGTCGGAGATCTGCACCCGCCTGCTCGGCCAGTTGAACACGATGATGTGGATCGGCGAGTACCCCGAGCGGTTCGGGGAGCAGCTGCTCCGGATCGGCGAGTTCAGCTATCAGGTCGCCAAGGCGCAGATCGAGGCCGCCAACGGACTCCTTGACGGCATGGTGATCTGGGGCGACGTGGCCTACCGCAAGGGCCTGTTCATGTCGCCCGACTACTGGCGCCGGTACTTCAAGCCCACGGTGGCACGGATCATCCAGCTCTCGCACGATCACGGGCTGCCCGTCATGTACCACGGGTGCGGCAACGCGAACGCCATCCTCGAGGACATGATCGAGATCGGCCTCGACGGATATAACCCCTTGGAGGCCAAGGCCGACCTCGACGTGGTGACGCTTCGCGAGCGGCTCGGCCACCGCCTCACCTTCTGCGGCAACAGCGACATCCGAGTCTGGGAGCGGGGCGACCCGGACGAGGTGCGGCGCGAGGTCCTCCACCGTCTGCGTGCGGCCGAGGGCGGAGGCTACGTCTTCATGTCGGACCACTCAGTCGCGAGCGATGTGTCGGGTCACACCTACGACCAGATCGTGAAGCTCGTCCGGCAGTACGGAACCTACCCGCTCGCCCTTCCCGAGGCCTAGGCGGCCGCCCAGCCAGAGATTCTCATCTCCTCCAGGTGGGCGGCCCCGCCCGACGTGGGGCCGTCGACTTCTCTGCGTGGTGCAGGTTCTGTACCGTGTGTGGTATCGTTATCAGTGCTAACGCTACCATGGAGTCCCGATCCCGATGACGCTGAGTGACGTGGCACTCCGCGCCGGCGTCGCGCCGATGACGGCCTCGCGGGCCGTCAACGGCAGCGGCCATGTCTCGGACGCCCCCCGTGCGGGTCGAACAGGCGATCTCGGACGCGGGCTGGCGGTGGCGACGGCAGTGAGTTGTAGAGCCGATCCTCCTCGCACCCTCTGCGAGATCAGGGTGGCGGGCGACGTCATCATCTGCCTGTCGTCCGGCAATCACCTTCGAATCCACCCACCCCGCACCCGAAAGGCGGCCCCGGCATGACCGAGTTCAACGACACGATCCCGGGCACCCGCGTCCGGCGCGGCCTGTCCCGGGACGACCTGATCCTGGTC
>JAJYDP010000109.1 GCA_021777365.1 Chloroflexota bacterium
CGCCTTGGCGCTCTTTCCGTCGCCTGCGTTCGTCGCGCTCGTCGTCCTCTTCGCGGCGGCCGAGCTGTTCGCCAACATGGGGCCCGGCGTGCTCGACTTCGTCTACCTCACCGAGTTGTTCCCCACGAACCTGCGGGCCAGCGGCACCGGACTGGGGACAGCGGTCAGCCGCGTCGGCGCCATCCTGGGCATCCTGATCTTCCCGAACCTCGTCAAGGCCTGGGGCCTGAGCCAGGCCCTGTGGTTGTTCGTCGCAGCCGGTCTCCTGGGGCTGGTCGTCTCGGTGCTGCTTGCCCCGGAGACCAAGGACTTGAACCTCGAAGCGATCAGCGGTGAGGCGGCGGTGACAGCCTCGGGTCCGGTGCCGCAGGGCGCCGGCGCCGCGCGGTGATGGGCGCGCCGATCGTGCGCCGATCCGACGAGGGAGTTGCCACCTCCGCGCTGACGATGACCGTGCTCGGCTGCCGGGCCGGCGCACCCGATGCGATGTCGGCTTGCTCTGGCTACCTGCTGACCTCGGTGACCGGCACCATCCTCGTCGACTGCGGCTCCGGCGTCGCCGCTGCCCTGGCCCAGACCGGCATGCGCGATGCGCTCGACGCGGTCGTCGTCACGCATGTGCACGCCGACCACAGCCTCGATCTGGTCGCCCTGGCCTACGGGCAACGGTTTCCGGAACCGCGATCAGAGCGGCTGCCACTGTGGCTGCCCGAGGCGAGCCTGGACTACGTGCGGCAACTCGACGAGGTCTTCGGCATCGCCAGCCTGCCCGATCTTGCGCACCCAGTGTCCCAAGCGTTCGAGGTCAGGCCGCTCACGCTCGACGGCGCCAGTGCCGTGGAGGTCGTGCCCGGCGTGCGCATGACCGCCCACGCCGCCCGCCACGCGGTGCCCAGCGCCGCGCTGCGCTTCTCCACAGCGAGCGGCACGATCACCTTCTCCTCGGACACGGGGTGGACCCAGCCAGTCATCGACGCAGCCACCAACGCCGACCTCTTCGTCTGTGAGGCAACGTACCTCGAAGCGAGCCAGCAGGAGCTGGACGGCCACGGCCATCTCACCCCTGAGCTGGCAGGCAAGCTGGCCACGCACGCCGCCGCGCGGCACCTCGTATTGACCCACCTGAGTCACTGGCGCGACGCGGACGTCGCGCTCGAGAGGGCACGAAGGGCCGCGCTGGACCTGCCAGCGCTCTCGCTCGCGCAGCCGGGGGCCACCTGGACGGTCGGTACATAGGGCATCGTGCAGGCGCGGGCGATCGCAGCCCGACCCCCAGATCCAGCGGACCCCCACGGTGATTCGGAGAGCCGATCGGGAGTGAGGCCGGCATCCGTGCGCCCTGCGCGACGGTCCAACGCAGGCGGGCGGGCCGGCGCCTGCCTTCTGACATGGCGCGCCGAGAGCTGAGGGGTACCGGGCACAATGTCGGCATCGTCGTCCGTTTCCGTGCATCTGCTGCTCGCGGCCGCGGTGCTCCTCGCGATCGTCTCGGGCGCCAACGACGGTGCTGCGATCCTGGCGGCCAATCTCGGTGGTCAGGGACTCTCGCCGCTCCGCGCGCTCGTGCTGCTCTGTGTCCTCGTCGTCGTCGGCCCGTTTGTCTTCGGGACCGCAGTGGCCACGACGGTCGCGCATGGTCTGGTCTCGTTCTCTGGCGCCGACGGAGTGAACGCCCTGACCGTCGCGGTTGCGGCTGCCGTGGTGGTGGTGTTCGGGGCGAGCCGGCTAGGGCTGCCGACGAGCATCACCCAGGGCCTGATCGGGGGCATCGTCGGGGCGGGCCTCGGCTTCGGCTCCCCGGTCGCCTGGGGGACCGTGCTGGGCGTCCTCGTCCTGTTCGTGGCGGCGCCGTTTGTGGCAGGGACCGTCGCGGGTCTGATCGCGATCGGCATCGTATGGCTACCCCATCGCAGCGACGTCGGAGCCCACCTGCGCCGCCTGCATGGTGGCGCCTACATCGCCCAGTGCGCCGCCTACGCGGCCAACGACGCGCAGAAGCTCATCGCTGTCTTCGCGGTTGCCCGGGGCGCCTACGGGGTGGCCGGAGCCATCGTCCCCAGCCTGACCAGTCAGCTCATTATCGGGTTGCTCTTCGCAATCGGCACGCTGCTCGGCGTCAGCCGGGTCGGTGGTCGCCTGTCCACGAAGCTGCTCGTCGCCGGCCCGCTCACGGCGAGTGCGGCGGATCTCGGCTCCGCCGTTGCCGTGCTGGGATCGTCGCTTCTCGGCTCACCGGTGTCGACCCCGCAGGCGGCATCTGCCGGACTGATCGGCTCGACGATGGCCGCGGCCGGGTACCGGGCCGTGCGGTGGAACCAGGCCCTGAACCTCGGCGTGGTGTGGGTCACCACCCTCCCGGCCACGGTGGCTCTTGCGGCCATCGGCGGCCTGTTCCTTCGAGGTTGATCCGATGCACTTCCCTCTGCTCTCCACCGCGCGAGCGCTCTCCGGGCGTGCCAATGGCCGGTTCGTGGGCCTCCTGGTCGCCCAACTCGACGCGGCGATCGAGGGCGCACGCCTCGTGCGCCGAGGGATCGCGGGTGAGCTCGGCCGGGCGGACGCCGTCGAGGCGATGCGCGAGCTCGAGCACCGCGGCGATGATGCACGGGCGACCCTCGTGCAGGAGTTGCGCCGCGCACTTGTCACGCCGATCGATCGCGAGGACCTCTTTCGCCTCTCCGGGTCCGTGGATGACTTGCTCGACAACTTGCGCGACTTCCTGCGTGCCTGGAGCCTCTTCGAGATGCAGCGCGAAGCGATCCTCGAGCCGGTGATCGACGCGATCTGCGACGCCTTCGCCGACCTCCGCGTGGCGTTCGTCGCATTGAACGGTCATCCACCAGAGGTCATGCTGCGGGCTCTCGGCGCAAAGAAATCCGGCAACGCCATCCGCCGAGCCTACGACGTGCAGCTTGCGGCGCTCTTGAAAGGCGAGGTGTCGGCGGAGATGCTCCGGACCCGTGAGCTGCTACGCCGGCTCGATGTCGTGGGCCTGCGCTTCTCGACCGCGGCCGACGTCCTCTCGGACGCCCTGGTCAAGCGCGCCCAGGACTGATGCGAGCGCACATCGACGAACAACGGGGCCCCACGCGACGAGCTGCCTCCGCGCGTGGGGCATCCGGAGCCGGACCGCCGGCCGGCGGCGTCACGACTCGAGGTGCCAGAGCCCCCGGTAGTAACGGATGCGCTCCTCGTCGGGCTCGATCCCGTAGGTGTCGAACAGCTCGCCCTGGTGCCCAGCGCCGAAGTTCCAGTCGAGGCTCAGCGAGGCGATTGCCAAGTCCGCCCAGCGATCGCCCACCGCGAGGTCGCCGAAGTCGACATTGCCGGTCCAGGCGCCCGACGCCGAGATGAGCGTGTTCGGCGCACAGGCGTCCCCGTGGACGAGCACCGGCTCGTCGATCGGCGGGCGTGGCTCCAGCGATGGCGGTCGGCGCCCGACCCACACCTCCGACGTCCAGTGTGCCGGGAAGTCGTCGACGGCGATCGCGTGGATGGCCCGCAGGCCTTCTGCGATGGCCCGGATCGCCTCCGGCCGCCGTGCCCGCCACACGTCGCCCACCGCGCTCGCGCCGGGAAGTGCCCGAGTCACCAGCCACTGGGCATCGTCGTCGCTGCCGTGGGCGACGACCCGGGGGGCGGGATGTCGCGCCGAGATCCACTCCAGACGCAGGCGCTCGCGTTCCAGATCGATACCCGTGCGACGCGGGTTCCACTTCACGTAGCGAGCACCGATGCGGAACGTCAGCCCGCCGAGATCGTTGCGCCACACCAGCTCGGGTGCCCGGCCGTCGGCCAGCTGTCGGACGATCTCAGGGACCGGGTCGTCACCGGGGGTGGTGTGCAGGAGCGCGAGCTCGGAGGCATCAGGTTCCGTCATGGGAACCGGCTCAGCCTGGACTCGCACATGCCGCCATCATGCGCCCGGCAGCCGAGGCTGCCCACACGACGCGGACAGACGCGCTCAGACGCGCTCAGACGCAGACAGACGCGTCGCTGTCATCGCGGGCGGCTGTCCGGTCCGACCGAGCGTAGCCAGCACGCCTCTCGAAGCCCGTTATCCTGCGCTGCTTGAAGCGCTACATCGCGCGCGAGGTCTTCCGCTCATTACGGGCTGACCTCGGGGCTCCGGGTGCCTTGACATCCATAGGAACGTCGATGCGTGCCTATGCCGCCCTCCTGGATGACCAGGTGCAGCACGATCGCCCCGGTGTCGCGGCGCCCGACGTGGATCTTCGCGCCATACCGGTCGTCGCCCGAGCGCCAGCTGCCGAGACTGCGCGCCGAAGGGGTCGATCCAGAGGTGGGGGGAGACGGCCGTGCCATCGCCCGGCTGGTGGCGAAGCGGCTCGCCGGGCGTCTCATTGTTCCAGCCGCGCAGCCCGGGACGGCCGAACTCGGGCGGTCGGTCCGGGTAGCCCGCGCTGGCCAGCCGGACGCGGTCCGTCTCCCACGCGCGCAGGACGGGGTCGCCCAGGCAGACCGAGAACGACTCGCGCGCCCCGGTCCACGGATTGCGGGTGCACCAAGGTTCTATGGCACAAATGGGCCATACCGATCGGGAACTTTCATATACAGGGTCTAACAGCAGATGGACCAGCTGGTCGAGGTACTCGAACTCGTACAGACGCACGCGTAGGCCCGATCGTACAAGACCAACGGCCTGGCGGACCCGCCGGACGATCACCGGGGTCTTGCCGGTGCCCGCTCCTGCCACCACCACGAGCGGGCCGTCCTCCCAGCCACGATCGCGCGCTGCTCGGCGGTGAGCCCGTCGGCGGGCCGCCCCGTGATGGCGTCTCCGGCCCGGTCAGTCATCGTCCTCCCCATCCTCGGCCTCGTGGGAGAGGAAGGCGAACACCGCGACCGCGATGGCGAGCAGGACCAGGAGCTCCACGGCGCGCCTCCAGCGCGACATCCTGCGCCATCATGCGCGATCGGCGTGCCAGCTTGGGTGACACGCGCGGAGGTGGACCTACCCCGGTTTCGTGGACACCTACCATCGCGGCAGCGTCCGCGGGAAGGAGTCCACGTTGGGGAGGAAGCACACCCACTAGGCGATCTTGATCTAGCGCAGCATCTCGACCTGCCCGTCGGCGGCCTTGGGTGTTGCCGTGGCCCGGCCGGACAGGACCGCCCGCGCCGCGTTCTCGGCGTCGAGCGCGTCGCTCCTGCCGTTCATTCGTCGCTCCCACGGTCGGGGCGGTTCACCTCGATCACGCGGTGGCCGTGGCGCCGCAGGTAGCTGGTCACGCCGGCCCCGTAAGGTGAGTCGGCGATGTCGTGATCATCCGATCACCTCCGGCTTACCGCGAGCTTCACCGGTGCTTACCGGCGGCTCCCCCTCGCCTGCGCCGGGCCTCGGCGCGGACCAAGGGGCGAGCCGCCCAAAGCAGGCGCCCGTCATCCGACCTGCTCGCACCACACGATCTCGTGGCCTGTCGGCCCGTCGTCCCCGCGCATGCTGCGTTCGCACGCGAGCGGCCCGCCCGGCTGCCAGAAGGGATCCCGCCGCCGCGGCTTGCAAGGCTGCGTCCGCAGCCACCGCTTGGCCGCCGCAACGGCGGCACCGAAGGTCTCGCCGGCGAACGGACCGTAGGCCGTGGCGTCCCCGTCGCCCATGGAGCGGCAGATGACGATCGCCGCGTGCGCAGCCCCTGAACGCTCTTCGTCAACGTCGGCGGGCCGATCTGCGGCTCGAACCGGCGGGGCGCAGGCTGACGCGGCAGCCTCCGCCGCGCCGGGACGGGCCTCCGAACGCCAGGTGGCGCGGCCCGGGACGTCGAGACAGGTACCGTCCGCCTCGACCTGGGCGTAGGCCGCGTTGGCCTCCCAGACCACCGCGGCCAGGTCGGCCGCGAATGCCTCGAAGGAGGCCGAGTTGACGAGTTGATCGACGCCCCAGGTGATGAGCGTGGTGGGCCGGTCTGCCGGATACGCGGCGGCATTGAGGTCGAGTCCCTCCCACTCGTCGCCGAGCGCAGCGAGGATGGCATCGACGCGCTCGGG
This sequence comes from Chloroflexota bacterium, assembly GCA_021777365.1. The sequence goes on from JAJYDP010000109.1 coordinate 6,010, forward strand.
CCGCGCGTCATGGATCCGCAGATCGATCCGCCAGGTGACGGTCATGGGCTGGGCCCTCCTCCTTCGAGTTGGCTGTCCGTGGGGAAAGCGGCGTCACGCGGCCGCGTCGTGGCCTTCCTGGCTCGGGACGATGATCGGGGCGGAGGCGGGCCGCGCCGGGCCAGCCTCCGGGTTCCGTCGCGCGCTGGTGATCCGGTGATACGCCCAGCGCAGGGCGCGCCGGTAGGCGGACCAGGTCAGGGCGGACTCGCGCACGAAGCCGTCCGGGCCCGTGTTCCGAGCCGCGTACCAGCCGTGCACCGCGCGGCTCATCGAGCCGGGGGCGTGTCGGGCGCTGAGACCGAGGAAGCGCTCGAAGTCGTCGCGGTTGGTCGCCACGGTTGCCGCCAGCGCGACCGCGAGGAGCAGCTCGTCGCGGTATGCCTCGCCGTCGCCGAGCGCGAGCCGGGCGTCGACCTCGAGCGCCGCGTAGGGACCGAGGACGGCGAGGGCGTCGTCCAGCGCGGGGTGCCATCGGGTCGCCACCGCCATGGCATGGGCCGCGTCGAGCGCGTCGCGCACGGCGTACCAGTCGCGTCCGACGCCGGTCTCGTGGTCGAGCCGGGCCGAACCGGCCGTGGCGCTGGCGTGCAGCCCCCGGACGCCCGGACCGTGCGTGGCGTCGCTCGGGGCGTCACCCAGCACCGACAGGGCGCCCGCCGTGAGCACGACCAGGGTATGGCCCTGCCCTGCCAGGTCGCGCTCGAGCCAGCGGCGCAGGATGGGATCGTCATCGAAGAACGAGGGCTGGCAGAGGACCACCGTGGGCCCAGGCAGCCGCTCGGCCAGTGACCCGAGGAACGGTGCGTCGTGGACGGTCGCGCCGTCGTCCGTCCAGCGGATCCGGTCCCTGTCCCGTTCGATCGCGATGAGCGCCATGGCCATCTTCCTTCTTTGGTGTCGGTTCGCCGTCCCGGCGATGGAGCCCGCCCGTCCGGGCGACAGCTCAGGTTCGGCGACACGTCTCTGTCGTCAAGGGGGGGTTCATCCTGGCTCTGTGTGCGGTCTCATAGGGCTTCGTGCCGGTCAGTCGGGCTCATCCGCGTCGACGTCGTCCTCGTCGGTCGACTGGACGTCCGCCTCGACCTCCTCGGCGACCGGCTTGAGCGTGACCCGCCGGACGCGCAGCCCGTCGGCGCGGGCATGCATCCACGCGAAATCGTCGTCCCCGTGGATGCCGCAGATCCCCAGGTCATCCCCGTCGGTGATCCAGAGGGTCAGGGTGTCGTCGGCCTCGTCGTAACAGTCCGTGCTGATGCAGTGGCCGCTCACGGGTGCACTCTTCGCGTCGTTGCCGTCCCACCGTGGGTCGGCGATGCACGACGGGCGGCGAGGAGCCGCTCGCGTCAAGACCCTCGCTTCCTCCGGTCCGACACTCGTGGGGAAGCGCTGGCTCACGCTCCCGGCACGCTTCAGCGAACTCGTCGACCTCGTCCTCGACCGGCCTGCCCCTCACCGGCGTGCGTCCCGTCACGCACGAACATGCCGGGCCGCTTCCTCGGGGAGGACTGGGAACGGAGCCTCGACGCGACCGCGCGCGCGATCGAGGAACCAGGACACCTCGTGGCCCTCGCGCGGGGCGCCGCCCTCCACGCCGCCTGGACCGGGGCCCTGATCCTGAAGGAAGCCGTCCGTTACCCCGCCGAGGGCATGAGCGCCGGTCAGTTCCGCCACGGCCCGCTGGAGCTCGCCGGCCCGACGCTCACCGCGATCCTCCTGGAGGGTCCATCCGGCACCGCCGCGCTCAACCGCGCCCTGGCCGAGGAGCTCGTGGCCGCGGGCAGCCGCGTGGCGTGGATCGGCGGACCGGCGCCCCGGGGCGCACGCTCACTGCCCTCACCGGGCGGGTCCGGGATCGGGGCCCGACTCGGCGAGATCGTGCCCTTCCAGCTGTTGACCGTGGCTCTGGCCCAGCACCTCGGGATCGAGCCCGGGGACTTCGTCCACTCGAGCAAGGTCACCCTGAGCGAGTGAGCGGCACGGCTGGCCCGGTGTTCGCCGGGGTGGATCTGGGTGGCAGCAACGTGCGCGTCGGCCTCGTCGATCGGGACAGCGCGATGCACGTGTTCCGTACCGTGCCCTTCGATGCCGGGCAGGGCGCGGAGCCGGGTCTGCGCCGGATCGCCGCGCTGGTGCGGACGTGCCTGCGCGCGGCGGGTGACCCGCCCCTGGCCGCCGTGGGGATCGGGGCCACCGGTCCGCTGGACACCGCCGCGGGGCGCATTCACAACCCGTACACCCTCGCCACTTGGGAGGATGTCGACGTCCGCGGCCCGCTCGAGACCGCCCTCGGGGTCCCCGTGACCCTCGAGAACGACGCCGTCGTCGCGGCGCTGGGGGAGTGGTGGCAGGGCGCCGGCCGGGGCTCGCAGTGCATGGCCATGGTGACCTTCGGGACCGGCATCGGGGTGGCCGTCGTGCGAGAGGGCCGGGCGTACCGCGGGGCCGGGAGGGTACATCCCGAGGCTGGGCACCTGCTCGTGGACCCCTCGGGTCCGCGCTGCTATTGCGGGGGGCGAGGCTGCTGGGAGCCGCTCGCCGCCGCGCCAGCGCTGGAGCGGGCGGCGCGGGCCAGCACGGACCCCGAGCTGGCGCTCGCCGATGCCGCCGGGGTCGGGTGGCTCGATCGGGCCGGGCACCCGGAAGCTCGCCGCATCGTGACCACGGCCGCGCGGCACGCGGCCGCGGGCCTCGTCAACGTGATCGCCGCCTACGCGCCGGATGTGCTCGTCCTCGGCGGCGGGGTCATGGGGGCGTACCGGGGACACCTCGACGAGATCGGCGCCCTCGTGGGCCGCTCCCTCCCGTATTTGCCACCCGGCGATACCCGCATCGTCGAGGCCATGCTGGCCGACCACGCCGGCGTGATCGGCGCGGCGTATGCCGCGATTCATCGGCACGTTCCCGCATAGACGCACCCGAACCCACCCGTGCCTGGGCGTGGGCGGGCAACGAGCGTCGGATCGGCCACGCACCGTCGTGCCCCGCAAGTCGCCGGCTCACTCCCGGTCATCCCGGTCGGTGCGCCGGGTGTGCGCGCGCAGGAACGCCGCCCAGTCGTCCTCGCGGATGCGATAGGTGACCCGGCCCCCGGGAAGGAAGACCGTGGCGGGCAGGCGCTGCGCGCGGATCTGCTTGCGCACCCACTCGGCACTCATGCCCACCGAGGCGCCCGCCCGTTCGGGGTTGAGATAGCGCACCGCCCGTCGCGTCATGCCCCCGACGCCTCGCCATCCTCCTCGTCCACGTGGGCATAGGCGTCCGTCTCGCCCCACGCCTCGCCGAGCGCCGCGACGATCGCGTCGGCCCGCTCGGGGCGCGCCCCGGAGATCCGGAGGTCTATCCGCCAGGGGGTGGTCAGCGCGCAGTTCCTCCACAGTGATGGGTTGGTTGAGGTACGCGCGTGGCTGTGCCCCATCCCCCAGCCCAGCCAGCATCGCCTCGGCCGAGACCCAGGTGAGCGCGGGACGCACCAGGTCATCGTGGCAAAGTTCGGCGAGCGGGGCCGGGTTACCCGGACGGCCACGCCGGGTAAGCTCGGGGCGGTCTATCGGCGCCGGGCCCACCGGGTCCATCCCGATGTGGGCGCTCGACGGAGGCGATGGGTGGCGCCCAACGCCGCCCACGCGGCGGTGGGCGGCGGGGCCCCGGCTTGCCGGAGCGGCGCGCGGGTACGAGCGGGGGCCCGCCCGCGACCCACACGGCGACGACGCGGGACGAGCGAGCGCCCGTCCACGGGCCGGCGGCGTCCCACTGGCACGCCTCGGTCCGGTGCCTCGCGGTGCCGTGGCTGCCGTGGCTGGTGGGCACCGCCGCCCTGGTGCGGGGCGCCGCGAGGATGCTCGGACCGCCCCCCGACACGGCCCGGTCCCCGCAGGCCTGGGCCGCGCTGACGGTCGCCTGGCCTGGGCGGATGGGATTCGACGACAGGTGGCGGTAGGGAATTCGTGGCGCGTTACATGGCCACGGGGACTCCCACGGCCGCGGTGCCGGCGCCACGACGGTGGTCGCGGGACATCCGCTCCGGGGGCGGCCACCAGATTGTGGTGACTCCGCGCACCGAACCCCTGGACTCGGCGCCCGGCCCGCACACAGTCCACCGTCAAGGCCGCCGCGGAGACCACACGATGTCAACCCAGTCGCTCCCGATCGAGGAGGAGACAGTGATCGCCTCGATGCTCGCCGAGCTGTTGCGCCTCTGCGCTCAGCACGGCGTCCAGCTCGAGGAGCCCAACGGGGCAGCGGACGAGACGCTCGCTGCCTGACATCCGTACTAGCCCCGGATCACGCTTCGCCGCCTGAGATGACACGCAGGGCGGGTGCCGCGGAGAGGATGCGGGCGTAGGGATCCCGGAGTTTCACGCGGATGTCGCGCCCCTTCGATCCAACGTCGATCCGCTCGATGATCCGGCGCAGAATCGCGTTCTGCTGCGAGATGATCTCCGGAACGTCCGTCTCCACGAGCACCGAGCGCCATCCGGCGATCACCTGGATGGCCTCCGTCAGCTCGACGTGCTCGATGGGCGGTGGCCCAAGATGCTCCTCCTGTTCGTCGAGGCGGTCCATGATCCGCGCGAGCTCGTCGTCCGGAAGCATCTTCTGACCGTTCTTGCGACGCTTGCGATTCTGATCGAGCGCGTCCCTCCGCTCCTGTTCGATGGCGTCGCGCTGCTGCTGCCAGATCACGTAGAGCGACATCCCGTCGCCAGCGGGAGTCGCGAGTTCACCGGCGATCCGCTTGGACAGTGCCTCGTCGATGTCACCCATGCGCTCGAAGGTTGAGCGCACAGCAGCCATCACGAGACCATGTAGGGCGGTGCACCCTTGCTCACGGTGGCTCACCCGCCGAGCGCCGCACACATAGCTCCGGTACCACTCGGGCCCGCGGGTGGTGGGCTGGAGGCGGTCGTTGCCGACCATGCGCGCACCACACCAGCAGAACAGCAAGCCGGCGAAGATGTATCTGCGGAGCTGCCCGGTGCCACGGGCGCCAAGGACGACCGCATTGGCGGCCTCCCAATCCGTGTTCCCCACGAGCTCGCGGTTGCGCTCCGTCCCCACAACGACGCGGACCGATGCCACGGGCATCCCTAGTGTCGCGCGCCGGAATCGGCTTGCGCCTTCCGGATCGCCTTGGCGAGGATCTCGTCGGGGGTCTTGACCCACGTGAAGGGGGATGCGCCGCTGTTCCATTCGCGGGTGAATCGTTCGA
>JAJYDP010000110.1 GCA_021777365.1 Chloroflexota bacterium
CTGCTGCGTTCCCTGCGGACGGTCGACGCGTCGCTGCCCGCCCTGGCCGATCCCGCCCGGCTGGGCGCGTCGTTCCCCCAGGCGCTCGCCCTGCTGGCCGGCCTGCGCCCGGCGGCCGTCTTCACCACGGGCGGGTACGTGGCGCTCCCCGTGGCGATGGCCGCGGCGCTGCTGCGGGTGCCGCTCCTGCTCTGGGAGGGGAACGTGATCCCGGGTCGCAGCGTGCGCGCCATCTCGCGGCTCGTGGACGTGCTGGCGGTCAGCTTCCCCCAGACATGCCGGCGCCTGCCCGGCCGCTGCTACGTCACCGGCACGCCGATCCGCGACCTGGCGGGGGTGGACCGGCTCGCGGCGCGCCGGCACTTCGAGATCCCCGCCGACGCCAGGGCGGTCCTGGTCTTCGGTGGATCGCAGGCCGTGCAGCGCTTCGATCGAGCGGTCGAGGAGGCGCTCCCCGAGCTTGCGGAGCGGGCGATCGTGCTGCATGTCACCGGGGAGTCCGCGTACGGGGCGGCGCTCGCCCGGCGCGACGCGCTCCCGGAGCCTGCCCGCGAGCGGTACCGGCCCTACCCGTTCCTCCGCGAGGAGATGACCGACGCGCTGGCCGCGGCCGACCTGGTGGTGGGCCGGGCGGGTGCCTCGACGATCGGCGAGGTGACCGCGATGGGGACGCCGCTGGTGCTGGTGCCGTACCCGCACGCGGCGGCACACCAGGCGGCGAACGCCCGCTCGGTGGCCGACGCCGGCGCGGCCGTGGTGATCGCGGACGAGGCGTTCGACGGCGCCGCGCTCCTGGACGCGGTGGGGATCCTGGCGGATCCGCGGCGTCACCTGGAGCTGAGCAGCGCGAGCCGGTCCCTGGCCCGGCCGGGTGCCGCGGACGCGGTCGCGGCCCTGGTGCTCGCCCTGGCCGAACGACGGCCGCTGCCCACGCCGGGCGAGGTGCAGGCGCTCAGCCGCGGGGCGGCCGCATGACGGCCGGGGCGACCGCATGACGACAGTGACGCATCCATGACGACCGTGACGACGCCGCGGCTCACCCCCGAGGACCAGGCACGCCTGGGCGCCGAGATCCAGCGGCGGCTGGGGATCCGGACGTCCCGGGACGAGCCGCTGGCGCGCTTCACCACCATGCGCGTCGGCGGTCCGGCCGACCTGTTCGCGGTCGCGCGCAACCTCTTCGAGCTGCGCGCGCTGGCCCGCTTCGCGCGGACCCACGAGCTGCCGCTCTTCCTGCTGGGGCGCGGGTCCGACCTGGTGATCTCCGACCGGGGGGTGCCCGGCCTGGTCGTGCACGTGCGCGCCGAGGGGATCCGGGTCGACGGGCCGCGGATCACGGTGGAGGCGGGCGTCCCCATGGCGCGCCTGGCGACCGTGGCGCGCGAGGCGGGGCTCTCCGGCGTGGAGTTCGCGCTCGCCATCCCGGGCACCGTGGGCGGCGCGGTCTGGGCCAACGCGGGAGCGCACGGGTCGGACGTGCGCACGGTGCTGGTGGAGGCGAGCGTCCTCTCCGGGGCGGACGGAATCGAGTCCGCGTTCGACGCCGATGGCCTCGGGCTGGCCTACCGGGAGAGCCGGCTCAAGCACCCGGCCTCGCGCGTGCCCGACCTGGTCACCTGGGCCACCTTCGCCCTCGTGCCCGCCGAGCGGTCCGTCATCGACGGGCGCCTGGACGAGATCCGCCGCTGGCGCCGGCTTCACCAGCCGGTGGGGATGCCGTCGGCCGGAAGCGTCTTCCGCAACCCGGCGACCGGCCCGTCGGCCGGCGAGTTGATCGACCGGGCAGGGCTCAAGGGCCACCGGATCGGTGGCGCGAGCGTGAGCCAGAAGCACGCGAACTTCATCGTGAACGACGGGCACGGCACGGCGGCGGACGTGCGCCGTCTCGCCGACCTGGTCCGGGGCACCGTCGCCGGGCGCTTCGGCGTCGAGCTGCAGCCGGAGGTCGTCTTCGCGGGCGACTGGTCCGGCTGGGAGGAGGGGGCCGCGTTGAGGCGCGAGGTCGACCAATGAGCGGATCGGCGTCGCACGACGCAGACGGCAGCTCCGGTAGCCCGGGGAGCGGCGGTCTCGAGCGCCCCGCGGCCCGCCGCCTCGGCGGGCCGCGCCCCCCGGTCGGCGGGGGCTCGCCGGCCTCCACCCCGGTGGCGGTCGTTCTCGGCGGTCCCTCCGCGGAGCACGACGTGTCGCTCGTCTCGGGTCGCGCCATCGCGGCGGCGCTCGCCGGCGTCGGCCACCCGGTGGAGGGCTGGCTGATCGACCTGGACGCGGGGTGGTGGCGGCTCCCCGGCCGCGCACTCGACCCCGCCCTGCCGACGGCCGACTACGACGATCCGCAGGCGCTGGGCGCGGAGGGGCCCTTGCGGGCCGGGCACGTCCTGGACGATCTCGCGGCCCGCGACCCGGCGCCGGTCGCCTTCGTCGCCCTCCACGGCCCGTACGGCGAGGACGGCACGGTCCAGGCGCTCTGCGAGGCGGCCGGGCTGGTCTATACGGGGGCCGGCGTGGCGGCCTCGGCGGTGGGCATGGACAAGGCCCTCTTCAAGCGCCTGGTGGCCGCACTCGGCATGCCGGTGGTCCCGTGGCGCGAGGTCACTGCAGCGGCGCTCGAGGCGGACCGCGCGGGGACGCTGGCCGGCCTGCTCGGGTTTGCCCGCGCGCTGCCGGACCCGCGCCTGATGGTCAAGCCGGCCCGCCTGGGGTCGAGCGTGGGGATGACGATCGTGCACCGCCCCGACGATGCGGCCGCGCTGGAGGGCGCGCTGGGCGCCGCGCTCCACTACGACGACCGGATCCTGGTCGAGGCGTACCTGGATCATCCGCGCGAGCTCGAGATGGCGGTGCTGGGGAACGGGCCGGAGGACCTCGAGAGCCACGGCCCGGGCGAGGCCTTCCCGGGGCACGAGTTCTACGACTACGCCGCCAAGTACGCGCAGGGGGTCTCGACCACCACCGGGCACGCGGACGTGCCCGGGCCGCTGCGGGAGCGGCTGCACGCGCTCGCCCGCGAGGCATTCCTGGCCATCGGCGGGGAGGGCTTCGCGCGGGTGGACTTCCTGCTGGCAGGGGACGCGCTCTACCTCAACGAGCTCAACACGATCCCCGGCTTCACGCCGATCAGTCTCTTCCCGACCATGTGCGAGGCGGACGGCGTCCCGTTCGCCGAGGTGTGCCAGCGGATCCTCGCCCTGGCGCTCGACCGGGAGCGGCGGCGGCGGCGCCACCGGCTGACCCGGGCGGACCTGCCGTGATGGCCGGTGCGCCCGCGGGCACTCGCACGGCCGGTCCGGCAGGGCGGCGCGCGGCATGACGCTGCCGATCCGCCGCGCGTCGCGCCGGCGGGCGCCCGGTATCCGCCGCGCATCCGCCGGGACGCCCGCCCGCCGGATCGCTGCCGCCGTGGTGGCGATCGCCGCCGCCGCCGCGATCTTCGGCGCCGGCACCTCGCCGGCGTTCGACATGCGCCAGCTCGACGTGCACGGCGCGTCCTACACCTCCACCGCGTCGCTGGATGCCGCGCTGGGATTGACGGACTCCCCGCACCCGAACCTCTTCGCCCTGGACACCTCCCGCCTCCGCCGGTCGCTGCTCGCCCTGCCGGCCGTCTCCGACGCGCGCGTGACGGTGGAGCTGCCGGACCGGCTGGTGGTGCGGCTCACGGAGCGCCAGCCCATCCTGGTCTGGGCGGCGGCCGACCAGCGCTGGCTCGTGGACGTGAGCGGCGTGGTGATCGGCCCGACGTCCGCCGGCGCCCCCGACGCCGCTGGACTGCCGGTCTTCTCGGACGACCGCAGCGGACGCACCGCGCTGGCGCCCGGCGACACCATCGACCCGACGGACCTGGCCGTGGCGCGGCTCCTGGGGGCCCTCACGCCGGCGTCGCTGGGCAGCAGGGCCAGCGGACTCACCTTCGAGATCAACGACGCGAACGGCTTCACGGTCGCCGCGCAACCGCACGGCTGGCTGGCGATCTTCGGGATGTACACGCCGACGCTCCGGCCGCCGACCCTCATCCCGGCCCAGGTCCAGTGCCTGCGAAGCCTGCTGGGACAGGTGGGCGAGCGCAGGATCGTGACGGCCTACCTGTTCCCGGAGGGCGACCAGTGCGGCACCTACACGACAGCGTCATGATGGGGGCGTGCCGGCGGGACGCGGAGACGGACCGGCGCGTCGCAGGGGGACCCGTCTCCGGGCGGGCGGCCGCCGGCAAGGCCGCCGCGCGGGCCCGCCTTGCCGGGGTTGCTCGGGGTCGGGTAGCCTTGCGCAGTCCGATTGCGAGGAGGTGGGGACAACGTGTGGATCCCGCTGGCGGGGCTGCTCGTCGGCGTGCTGCTGGCCCTCGTCCTTCGCATCAACGTCAGCTACGAGCTCGCCCGATACTCGGCGGTGGGCATCCTGGCTGCGCTGGACTCCGTGCTGGGGGCGATCCGGGCCGAGCTGGACGGCAGCTACGACAACCGGATCTTCATCTCGGGTTTCATCGTGAACGCCCTGGTGGCGGTCCTCCTCACGTTCGTGGGCGACCGGCTGGGGCTGGACCTCTACCTCGTGGCACTCATCACGTTCGGCCTGCGCATCTTCCAGAACGTCGCCCTGATCCGGCGGCACTTCCTCTAGGCCGGGCGACACCTCCGATGAAGGGATAGGGCGTGGAGCGAGAAGCGGTCATCGCCGCCATCGACGTCGGCACCAGCAAGGTCGTCGCACTGATCGCCGAGATCAGCACCGACGGTGGGCTCTCCATCATCGGGAAGGGAGCGCCGACGTCGTCGGGCCTGAAGAAGGGCGTCGTGGTCAACATCGACCAGACGGTCGCCTCCATCGCCAGCGCCCTCGAGCAGGCGGAGCGCACGAGCGGCGTACGGATCGAGTCGGCGTTCGTGGCCGTGGGCGGGAGCCACATCGAGAGCCTCAACTCGCACGGCGCGGTCGCGGTGAGCGGCCACGACAAGGAAGTGAGCCGGGAGGACGAGGATCGCAGCATCGACGTCGCGCGTGCCGTCTCCATCCCGTCCAACCGCGAGATCCTCGACGTGATCACCCGCGGCTACACGGTCGACGGCCAGGAGGGCGTCAAGGACCCGATCGGGATGAGCGCGACCCGCCTGGAGGTCGACGCCCACATCGTCACGGGCAGCGTCAGCGCAGTCCAGAACCTCTCCAAGTGCGTCGCGCAGGCAGGCATCCGCATCGAGCAGAAGGTGCCCGCGCCGCTGGCCGCCGCGGAGGCGGTCCTGACCGACACCGAGCGGGATCTCGGCGTCGCCGTCGCGGACATCGGTGCCGGGACCACGTCCCTGGCCCTCTTCATGGACGGCTGGCCCTTCCACACCGCGGTCCTGCCGGTCGGCGGCAACAACGTCACCAACGACCTGATGATCGGGCTGAAGACGAGCCTGCAGGTGGCCGAGGACGTGAAGGTGCAGCACGGCTGCGCCGACCTGCGGGCGGTCGCTCCCGAGGAACTCATCACGGTGAGCGTCTTCGGCGAGGACCAGGGCCGGACCATCCAGCGCGCCGAGGCCTGCGACATCATCGAGGCGCGGATGCGCGAGCTGTTCGAGCAGCTCGGCGCGCAGATCTCAGCGGCGGGCAAGGGCGGGATCCTCCCGGCCGGGATCGTCCTCACCGGGGGAGGCGCGCAGCTGGCCGGGGTCGCCGAGCTCGGCCGCGAGGTGCTGCAGATGCCGGTCCGGGTGGCCGGGCCCTCCGGCGTCGGCGGGCTGGTGGATCACCTGCTGACGCCCGCGTTCAGCACGTCGATCGGCCTGCTGCGGCTCTGGGAGCGCGAGTTCCGCCAGGGCGAGCCGGGTCGCTATGAATCGGCGCCCGCGGGCGGGGCGGTCGGCCGGCTGCGGGACTGGGTGCGGAACCTCTTCCCGTAGCAGCGCCCTTCCGCGGCAGCCTCGCTCGCCGGCGCCACGAGCCCGGGCTCACGGCCCGGTCGCGGGAGGCGCACCCGGAACGGCACGGCATCCCCGCTCCCGCTGCGGCGCCGGGCTGCCGGTGAGGTGCGTGCCATGTCCGCCGGCGATGGCGCGGCGCCGGCCTGCCGGTGAGGTGCGTGCCATGTCCGCCGGCGATGGCGTGGCCTGCCGGTCGCTTGCATCCGCCTGCGATGCCGCGTCCCCTCCCATGCCGTGGGCGGCTCTCAATTGTGACCAATGCACGCCTCCAGAACGCGGGGCGACCAGGGGACCACGCGCGACCGCAGACATCCGTGCGCGCCGGCCCTGGGACCCGCCCTCGCGCCGATTCTCGCGGGCTCAAGCGGCATCCGCTGCGAGAATCGCAGGCGAGGCGTGGGGATCGCCGGGCCAGCACCGTCCCCGAGCCGTCCCGCGTCCACCTGGTGGGCGTTGGTCAAGAGCCCCAGGGCGCGGAGTGACCCAGGGCGCGCAGTGACCCAGGGGGGAGGCGGCTCCCGGGCGGGGAGTGACCCAGGGCGCGCAGTGACCCAGGGGGGAGGCGGCTCCCGGGCGCGGAGTGACCCAGGGCGCGGAGCGACCCAGGGGGGAGGCGGCTCCCGGGCGGGGACGGATGCTCGCCCGTCACTTCGGCGCCCCGCGACCGGACGGTCACGAGGCCGGAAGCCTTCGGCCGTCCGGCTCGCGCCGCACGCATCCACGCGACCTGCGGCGCTGGATGATCCCGGGGGTGCCCTCGGCGCTCGTGCCGGTCTATACTCCGCCGAAGGTCTGACGCCGCCCCGGAGGGGGACGCGTCGTGGCCCTCGAACGAGCCTTCATCCAACGCCATCGCCTGTCGGCGACGCACCGGACCCGGGAGGAGCGCGCATGCCGCTGCGGTCGGATTCCGAGAACTTCGCACTCATCCGCGTCATCGGGATCGGCGGCGGCGGCAGCAATGCCGTCAACCGCATGATCCGGGCCGAGATGATGGGCGTCGAGTTCATCGCGGTGAACACGGACGCCCAGGCGCTCCTCCAGTCGGACGCGCCGCACAAGATCCGCATCGGTGACAAGGTCACCCGCGGGCTCGGTGCGGGCGGCGACCCGGGGATCGGCCAGCGCTCCGCCGAGGAGGACCAGGAGAAGATCTACGAGGCCCTGAAGGACTCGGACATGGTCTTCCTGACGGCGGGCATGGGAGGCGGCACCGGCTCCGGCGCGGCGCCCGTCATCGCGGAGATCGCCCGCGAGGTCGGCGCGCTCACCATCGGCGTCGTCACCAAGCCCTTCGCCTTCGAGGGTGCCAAGCGGCGGATGGTGGCCGAGAAGACCACCGAGCTGCTGCGCGAGAAGGTCGACACGCTGATCACGATCCCCAACGATCGCCTGAAGGACGTGGTCAGCAAGAACACGTCCATCGTGGACGCCTTCCGCGTGGTCGACGACGTCCTCCGCCAGGGCGTGCAGGGGATCAGCGACCTGATCACCGTGCCCGGGCTCATCAACCTGGACTTCGCCGACGTGCGCACCATCATGAAGAGCGCCGGCTCCGCGCTGATGGGCATCGGCCGCGCCAGTGGCGAGAACCGTGCCTCGGACGCGGCGCGCCAGGCGATCGCCAGCCCGCTCCTCGAGGTCAACATCACCGGCGCGCAGGGGCTGCTGTTCAACGTGACGGGCGGTCCCAACCTGGGTCTCTTCGAGGTGAACGAGGCCGCCGAGATCATCAAGGAGGCCGCCGACCCGGAGGCGAACATCATCTTCGGGACCGTCATCGACGAGCGGATGGGCGACGACGTGATGATCACGGTGATCGCCACCGGCTTCGACTCGACCAAGCGCCGCGACTTCTCCACCGCGACGCAGGACACCTCCGTCCGCGCCGGGCGCGAGAACCGCGACTTCCTGCGAGAGTTGGAGCGCGAGCGTGACCGGGAGCGCCAGCGGATGGAGCAGCTCGGCGTCCCGGACCGGGTGACGGAGCGGCCGTTCGAGGCTCCGGCCCCGGCCCCCTCGCCGGCCCCCGCCCCCGCCCAGCGTCGGCCGACCTACGACGAGGTCGACCTGGACATCCCGGCGTTCCTGCGCCGGAGCCGCTGACCGGGGTCCCGCCGGCGGACGGACCCTCCAGGGGCATCGCGGAGCCCGACGCGTTCGCGCGCGTTCGTGCCCGCCTGCTCGAGCGGATCGACGCGGCGTGCGGCCGTTCCGGCCGCGACCCGTCCGGTGTGACGCTGGTCGCGGTCACCAAGACCGTGCCCGTCGAGCGCATCCGCGCGGCCGTCGCCGCGGGGTTCACGGTGCTCGGCGAGAACCGGGTCCAGGAAGCCGCCGACAAGATCGCCGCGCTGCGGGCGGATGACGACGCGGCCCGCCCGGCGAAGGCGACGTCGGCCGCCATCGTGTCCCGCCCCGGGGCCGTGGCCCACGGTGCCCGCCGGCCCGTCGCGTGGCACCTGATCGGACCGCTGCAGTCCAACAAGGCGCGGCATGCCGTCGAGCTCTTCGACGTGGTCGAGACGGTCGACTCGCTGGCGCTGGCCGTCCGGCTCGACCGCCTGGCCGCCGAGCATGGGCGCCCGGACCTGCCGGTCCTGCTGGAGGTCAACGTGGACGCGGACCCCGGCAAGTCCGGGTACGCGCCTGCCGAGGTCGCGGCCGACCTGCCCGCCCTTGCTGACCTCGTCCGGCTGCGCGTGCTCGGTTTGATGACGGTGGGGCGGCTGGTGGCGGACCCGGAGGAGGCGCGACCAACGTTCCGGCGACTGCGCGAGCTCTCTGAGCGGCTGCGTGCCGCGGAGCCCCGGCTCGGCGCCGCCCTCTCGATGGGGATGAGCGACGACTTCGAGGTGGCGGTGGAGGAGGGGGCGACGATCGTCAGGCTGGGGCGCGCCATCTTCGGGGCTCGTCCGCCGGGGTAGGGGAGCGGCGGCGGAGCCGGCCCGTGCCGCCGCGACCCGTGCCGTCGCGACCCGTGCCGCCGCGACCCGTGCCGCCGAGGCCCGGCCCCCGCGCCCGCCTATACTCCTCGATCGTGGGTGCCTTCCTGCCGAACTTCCTTCGGCTCCTGTTCCTTGCGCTGTACATCCTCCTGTTCGGACGGGTCCTGATCAGCTGGGTGAACCCCAGGTACGACTCGCCCGTGGCCCGCTTCCTCTACGAGACGACCGAGCCGTTCCTTCAGCCGATCCGGCGCGTCCTCCCGGCGACCGGGATGATCGACTTCTCGCCGATCGTCGCGTTCCTGATCCTGTCGGTGCTTGCCACCGTGCTGGGCGTCGGCTGACCGGGACCAGCGTGATCGCCGCCCCGAAGCCTCGCCCTTCGGCTGGTCCGGCGGCAGGCGTCGCCGCCACCTCCGTGGGTGCCGTGGTCGGCAACCGGATGGTCAGGTGACCGCGGCACGGATCGCCGTCCGGCTCACGCCGCGCGCCGGCATCGATCGCCTCGAGCCGCCCGGCCCCGACGGCGAGCTGCAGGCACGCGTGCGCGCCGCGCCCGCGGAAGGGGCGGCCAACGAGGCGCTGCTCCGGCTCATCGCGGAGTCGCTCCGGGTTCCCCGGTCCGCCGTGCGCCTGGTCGGCGGCGCACGGAGCCGCCACAAGCTGGTCGAGGTCGACGGCCTCCGGCAGGACGAGGTGCGGGAGAGGCTCCCGTGAGTCGCGGGCGACGGGACCCGGGGGCGGACGGGTCCCGGGCACGCACGCTCGTTGACGGCCCCGGCCTGCCAGCGGATAATCGGCCAGCGGCAATGGCCGTCCTACCCGGGCGATTGGCTCAGTCGGTTAGAGCGCACGGTTCACATCCGTGAGGTCACTGGTTCGAATCCAGTATCGCCCACCACGGTTACATTCAGCGCCGCGGGCAGGGCGAGCACCAGCCCGCGGCGTTCTGCATCCGGCGTCGCTTCCACGCTGACGATGCGGCGGTCCACCGCCCCGAGGCGGGCGAAGACAGCGACCGCCAGCGCGCGACGGCCTTCGTCGGTTGTGTCCTCCCAGAGCTTCGCGAGCGAGGCGAGCCAGTCGAGCGCGTCGTCCGCCGGGACCGCATCGGCCTCGATCGGCGTCACCTCCAGCGACGCGCGCTGGGCCCTCAGCGTCTCGAGTTCATCGAGGATCTGGCGCACGGGGCGCACCTGCTCGGGCGCGGCAAGCTCCATCGCAACCGAGCGAAGGCGCGTGTCGAGTCGGGCGATGGCCAGACGGTCGGGCGTCACGGATGGCACGGCGAGGGCGCGGCGGATCCGCGCGGCAGACTCGGAGTCCGGAGCGGCGCCCTGGAGCAGCGTGTGCACCTGGGCGTCGAGAATCTCGACCGGCGTATCCGCGTAGCGCCAGGCGTCGCATCGATCGGGGTGCCTGTAGACGCGCTGTTCGCGGTTGGTGGGCGCGGCCCCCTTGAGGGGCCGGCCGCACTGCTCGCAGACAAGGGGGCCGCGGTTCGTGAGGGGGTAGACGCGATGGCGACGATGCGCGTCGTGCCCGGATCGCGCCCAGCGCTCGCGTTGTGCTCGCGCCTGCTCAGCAACGACGGGATCCACTAGCGCCGGAAAGCGCGTGGGGGTGCCATCCTCCAGCCGCCCCGCGTAGATGGAGGACCGCAGGATGCCGCGGACCGTCCACAGAGTGAGGCCGAGTTCCGACGCGATCTCCGCGTCGTGCGCGCCGGTCGCCGCGAGCTCATAGGCGCGTACGGCGGCAGGCAGCGTCTCGGGATCGGGTTCAACGAGGTGCTGTGGGCCGGAACGCCGGAAGCCGTAAGGTACGAGTCCGCCAGGGTCCTGGAAGCGGCGGCGCTTGGACGCATAGCCCTCACGTATCCTCTTGCTCAGGCGCCGACTGTATGCCTCTGCCTCGACAGTCTCGCGGGCCCACGTCTCCCATGCTTCCTCATCGCTCGACAGCAGGCGCTCGTCGGCAAACAGCAGGCAGGCGCCGGCGCCGTGCAGTTCGTGGCGCGCGTTGACGGCCGTACGCAGGTCGCGAGCGAAGCGGGACACGTATCCCACGACGAGGACGTCGTACTCCCGCCCGGCGAGCTCCAGCATCTCCGCGAACTGGTCTGTTGTGCCTATCGTGCGACCGCTGTGAGCGACCTGCCAGGTGATCCCCGTGTCGACAAGCCCGAAGCTCTCGATAACGCGGTCCTGCTGGTACCGCTGGGCATCAGGCCCGAAGCGGTCGAGTTGTCCGCGCGTGGACTCGCGAGCCCACCGTGCTGCGCGCAGGCCGGGAAGTTGGTCGAGCGAGGCGGGCAGACGGTTCATGGGACAAGCTCCTCGCGATCAATGTCGCCGATGGTACGGCGCTCAAGTTCCA
>JAJYDP010000111.1 GCA_021777365.1 Chloroflexota bacterium
CCTGATCGCGCACATCATGTTCAACATCAGCTACGTCGTGGTGACCGTGAAGGCGCGCATGGCGGGGTTCGACCGGCGGCTGGAGGAGGCCGCCATGGACCTCGGCGCAAACGAATGGACGACGTTCTGGCGGGTCACGTTCCCGCTGATCTTCCCCGGCATCCTGGCGGCGGCGCTGCTGGCGTTCTCGCTCTCGATCGACGACTTCGTGATCACGAACTTCACGTCGGGCCTGACCAACACCTTCCCGATCTGGGTGTGGGGATCGATCCGCAATTCCCTGCCGGTCCAGATCAACGTCGTGGGGACCCTGATCTTCGGGACCGCCGTGCTGCTGGTCATGGGCTCCACACTCCTGCAGCGGCGCGGGCAGTAGGCCCCACCGTGGGCCAGCCCGCCCCGCACCGACGCCGGTACGACGCCCCGCCGCGGCGCAGCCGGGACGCGGGTGCGAGGCCCGCCGACCGGGCTGCCGGCGATCCGGCGCCACGCCCCGGTGGCCCGCCCGAAACCGGCCGCCTCCGGATCGCCGAGGCCGCGCGGCTCGTGGGTACCAGCGCGTCGCGCCTTCGCCAGTGGGAGCGGGAGGGGCTCCTGCACCCGTCGCGGGGACGCGGCGGCCAGCGGCTCTACGAGTCGGGCGACGTGGACCGGGCCCGAGAGGTGGCACGGCTCCGGGCCGAGCAGCTCAACGCCCCGGCGATTCGTCGACTGCTCGGGGTGGCGCCGGGAACCCCGGCCGCGGAGCGCCCGTGGGCGCCGCCCGCCGCCAACGCCGGCGCGCGCCTCCGCGAGCTGCGCCTGCAGCGCCGCATGACCCTGGGCGACACCGCCGCCCGTACCGGTCTCTCGTCGAGCTTCATCTCCTCCTTCGAGCGGGGGCTGTCCGGCGCGTCGATCGCGGCGCTGCACCGGCTCGCGACCGCGTGCGGGACCACCGTCTCGGGCCTCACGCGAGGGGCTCCGGCGAACGCCGGCCGGGTGGTGCGGGCAAACGAGCGCCGGGTGGTCGAGCTGGGCGACCCGGCCATCCGCATGGAGGACCTCTCGAACGACCCCACGGCGCTCGAGGCGCAGCTCTTCGTGCTCGCGGCCGGCGCCGGGAGCGACGGATGGTACGCCCATCCCGGCGAGGAGCTCATGCTGGTGCTCAACGGGCGCGTGGGCGTGTGGCTCGGGGAGCAGGAGTACTACGAGCTGGCCGAGGGCGACGCGCTCACGTTCCCCTCGACGCTGTCGCACCGGTTCCGCGCGCTCGCCACGACCGAGACGCGGCTGGTGTGGGTCAACACGCCGCCGACCTTCTGAGGAGGGAGCCGTGATCGAGTCCACCACCGCCACCACCACCCTGCCCGACCGGTCGGTCGTCCCCGCCGTCTGGTCGCGCTACACCGACCTCGTCATCGACCGGGGCGAAGGGTCCTGGCTGATCACGGTCGACGGCGAGCGGTATCTCGACTACAGCTCGGGGATCGGCGTCACGAACACCGGCCACGCTCACCCGAGGGTCGTTGCCGCGATCCAGGCGCAGGCGGCGAAGCTGCTGCACGGCCAGCAGAACATCGTGTACCACGAGCCCGGACTGCGCCTGCACGAGCGGCTGCGCCACGTGCTGCCCGGCGACGACTGGCAAGCATTCCTGTCCAACTCCGGGGCCGAGGCGACGGAGGCCGCCGTCAAGCTCGCCCGGGCCGCCACGGGCCGCCCCGCCATCGTCGCGTTCCGCGGCGGCTTCCACGGCCGCACGGCGCAGGCCATGGCCCTCACCACGTCGCGCGTGTCGATCCGCGGTGACTTCGAGCCCCTTCCCGGCTCCGTGTACCACGCGCCCTATCCATACTGCTACCGCGCCGCCGGGGGCCCCCACGACCCGGGCGCCTGCACCTGCGACTGGGAGGCGCAGCTCGAGCTGCTGTTCGCGCAGGTCGTGGCGCCGGCCAGGGTGGCCGCGTTCGTGGTCGAGCCGGTCCTCGGCGAGGGCGGATACGTGGTGCCGCCCCCCACGTTCCTGCCGCGACTGCGGGAGATCGCCTCCCGGCACGGCATCCTGCTCGTCGCCGACGAGGTGCAGACCGGCTTCGGGCGCACCGGCGAGCTGTTCGCCGTGGCCCACACCGGCGTCGTGCCGGACATCCTGATGGTGGCCAAGGGGATCGCGTCCGGGCTTCCGCTCGGCGGAATCGTGGCCCGCCGCGAGCTGCTGGCACGCTGGTCGCCCGGGGCGCACGGCGGCACGTACGGCGGCAACGCGGTCGCGTGCGCGGCTGCCAACGCGACCCTGGACGTGATCCAGGACCTGGGGCTCGTGCAGAACGCGCGGGAGCGCGGCGCGCAGCTCCTGGCGGGGCTCGGCGGCGTCCGCGGGCGGTTCCGCCGCCTCGGCGACCTGCGCGGGCTGGGGCTGATGGTCGGGCTCGAGTTCGTACGCCCCGACGACGGCGACGGCCGCGCCCCGGACCCGGATCTCGCGAAGCGGGTCATCGCAGCCGCGCTGGAGCGCCACCTGATCGTGCTCTCCGCCGGGACCTGGGGCCAGGTCGTGCGGCTGATCCCGCCGCTCGTCACCACGCCCCGCGAGATCGACCACGCGGTGGCGGTGCTCGCGGAGTCGATGGAGGTGGCCGGGGCGTGACCCGGGCGGACCGGCGCAGGGAGGGCGGCCGGTTCGAGGCGGAACGCCCTCCGGCGCGGTTCAGGCGGTGACGGCCTGCCCGAGCGCCTCCGGCAGGGGGCGGTGCCGCTCGGGGGCCGCGATGTACCGGTCGAGCAGGTCGCGGGTGCCGTTCACCCGCAGCTCGTGGAACAGCAACTCGAGCTTCTGGCCCTGCGTGGCCAGGATCTCGTCCCTGGTCTCGAGCTCCCACAGGCGCCGCTTGAGCGGACCGAGCGCCTTCTTTCGCGTCTTGTAGACGAACTGCTGCTCGGTCTCGTCCTCACGCCGCTCGTCGGCGGCGTTGGCGTGGACCCAGACCTCCACCTCGTCGAGGAGCGCCTGCGGCGTCGCGGGGTGGTCGTAGAGGGTGTTCTGGAACCCCGTGGCGAGGTGGATCTCGGCGGCATCGACCTCGGGGAACCGGTGGAACAGCTCGTCGGGGAGCGTCGACGCGCCGTGCTGGACGGCGCCCGCCAGCCCGTACGCCCGGCACACCGCGGAGAGCCGCCTGATCGTGTCGAAGTCGACCTTGACCTGGGCCACGCCGCCGCCCGGAAGCGGCACGCCGCCGTGGCTGGTACCGGTCTGGATGCTCACCTTGGAGAGGCCCACCGCCTCCGGCCCTGCCCGGCGGTCGAGTTCCCGTCGAAAGCCATCCAGGAACGCGCGCAGCTCGGGCTCCGTGGAGTTCTGCTTGCCGACCTCGCCGATCTCCCCGCCGATGCTGACGGTCAGGCCGGCCGGCTCGACCTCGCGGATCACCGCGGCCAGCTCCGCGGCCCGTTCGTAGTTGCTGCGCTGCTCCTCGTCGACGGTTGGTTTCGAGAGGTCCACCAGCGTCGAGCTGTCGATGTCGATGTTCCCGTAGCCCACGCCGATCGCCGTCCTGGTCGCCGTGCGGAGCGATTCCGTCACCGCCTCCGGGTCGACCGCGTACTTCCTGGCGTTGAACTGGTAGTGATCCCCCTGGACGAAGACGGTGCTGCTCCAGCCCGCGGCGATCGCGCCGGCGAGGCAGCTGGTGATGTACTCGGCGGGGCGCTGGTACGTGTACTCCTGCTCGCTCCGCGCGAGCTCGAGGATGAGCGGTCCGACGTCGTGACGCGAGGCGGTCTCGTAGACCATGCGCGCCATGTCGAACACCTGGGTCCGCAGGTTCATCGCGGGCACCGTGAAGCCGCCGATCTCGCCGCGCCCGCGGGCCATGTACAGGTCGTGGATGCTCGCCGAACGGATCCCCAGCGCCTGCGCGGCCTCCCAGACGATCCACTGGGCCGCCTCCACGGTCGCGGGGTCCTGGCTGAACGTGGCGCTCCAGGCGAGATCGCGGATGCCGCGGTCTCGAAGAGCCGCCTCGTCCTCGACGACGAGCCGCCCGCCGTCGATCCGGATGATGCCGCGGAGCAGGGCCAGCAGATCCGTGGGAGAGCCTGCGACGGTGGGCTGGGTCATGGCGTTGCCTCCGGTCGGGGGACGCGGTGGGGTGAGCGATGTCGTACGCGGAATCCTACCGCGACGGACGGGCGACCTCGGGCGGAGGTGCGGCTCACGCGTCCCCTCCCGACCTGGGTCGGGACCGCCGCGACAGCAGCGCGTGCAGGGCTCCGGGCGATGTGCGCCCGGACGCCACAAGGCCGGCCACCAGGCGCGACCGGGCGACGTGCTCGTGCTCAAATTCGTCCCTCGACAGGCCGACGCGCATGGCGAGCTCCGCGGTGATCCCCCATTCGTAGTGCTCCAGCACGTCGCGCTGGCGGTCCCACGTGGCGAGGATCGCGGGTGGTCGACGCTGCAGGTGCCCAGCCACGTCGCGCTCCAGCGGGCGCACGCAATGACAGGCGACGACACGATGGGCGGCGGAGTCCGGCACGCCGGTGTCGGTGCCGGATCCTGCGGGTGCGCTGCCCACCGGCGCATCCAGTGCCGTCGGGTGGCCCCTGCCCTCCTCGGCGCCCGGGGCACCGCTCGCCCGGCCCAGTACGAGGACCACGCCCAGGCGCCGCAGTTCGTCGGCGCCCACGGACGCCGGCGGGGCTCCCAGGACGGCGAACACCTGCTCCAGCGACGCGGCGTGCACGGTCGCCGCCAGCCCGTACCCGCGCTGCAGGGCCCGGATGAGGACACGTGCCCGCGTTCCCGAGATCCCGGCGGCTGTCTCCGCGCCGAGATCGCCGGCCACCAGGAAGGTGGTCTCGGGCGGGGCGGGCCTGCGCGGGGGAAGCGCGAGGCCGCGACTCCGTCCGGCTCCCCCGGCGGCCGCGCCGGCGGCGGCTGTGTCGCTACCGGCGGGTTCGCTGCCCGCTCTCTCGCCGCCCTCGGGCTCCCAGCCGAGGGCCGCCGCGTCTGCCAGCCAGTCGAACGTCTCCCGGTCCCCCTGCAGTTCCACGCGCCCGGTCAGGGGCGGGAGGAGGTCCAGGAACGCGTCAAGGACGGCGCGGGCGAACGCGGGCCGGTCGACCCCCGCCACGATCAGCGGCAGGTTTGCCTCGACCGTGATCCAGAGGAGCGCGGCAAGCTCGGCATCCAGCACGTGCGCCGCGACCAGCGAGGGGACGGTGATCGAAGCCGGCGGCTCCAGCGCAGGGGACCACCGGCCTGGATCCTGCGGGAGACGATCCACAAGGCCTCCGGGACGACTGGCAGGAGATCAGGGCCGGGAGCGTACGCGCGCTCCGGCAAGGCGTCAAACGTGCCGGGAACGCTCGGCGCCCGTCAGGCCGGCAGCCGTCCCTCCCGGACGATAAGGTCGAGCAGCGGCCGCTCCCGGCCGATCGTCGTCGCCGGCCCGTGTCCCGGCAGCGCCCTCAGCGGATCGTCCAGCAGCGCGAGCCGGCCGAGCGAGGCGACCATCGCTTCGGCCGAACCCCCTGGCAGGTCGGTTCGACCCCAGCCACCGGCGAAGAGCGTGTCGCCCGTGAAGAGGAGCCCTTCATCGGGGGCCATCAGGCAGACCGAGCCCTCCGTGTGGCCCGGCGTGTGCAGCACCTCGAGCCGCAGCGACCCGAGCCGGATCAGGCCGCCCTCGGCAAGCTCGATCGCCGGCACCGACGGCGGGATCGGGAACGGCGCGAAGAGCGGCTCCGGATGCTCGAGCCCGTGCCGGTCGAGCGGGTGGCACGCGATCGGGGCGCCGGTCGCCGCCTGCACCGCCGCGTTGTCGCCGACGTGGTCCCAGTGGCGGTGCGTGCTGACGATGAGCTTCAGCGTCCACCCCCGCTCCGCCAGCCGCTCGCCGATCCACGACGCCGACGGGATCGCGGTGTCGATCGCCAGCGCCTCCCGGGTGGACAGGTCGCCGAGCAGGTATACGTTGGTCCCGAGCGGACCGGTCGCGCGCTGGATCAGCTCCATGCGCCCGCGCCGGCGGTCAGACGCCCGCCGGCCGAGGCGCGCCCAGCGAGCGGCCAGGCGTCGGTCCGGGCTCCGGCAGCGCGTCGCCGATCCCCCGCTCGGCACGCACCCGTCGCGCGGCCTCCACCACCACGCGCATCTTCTCCTTCGCCTCTTCTACCGTGCGGGTCTTGAGCCCACAGTCGGGGTCCACGAAGATCCGCTCCGGAGGCAGGACCTCCAGCGCGCGCCGGATCCCCTCGGCGGCCTCCTCGACCGACTCGATGCGGTGGCTGTGGACGTCGACCACGCCGAGCCCGATCGCCTTGGTGAAGGGGACATCCCGGAAGCGTTCGAGCAGGTGGTAGCCGGAGTTCGCCATCTCGAGGTCCACCTGGTCGACCGGGATGTCGAGCATGGTGGGGTAGGCGTGCATGAAGTCGCCGTAGCAGATGTGCGTGATCGCGTGCGCGTCGAGCCCGTCCGTGACGATCGCCATCGCCTCGGCCACCAGGGGCAGCTCCTCCATGCGCGCTGACGCCGCGGGCTCGTCGACCTGGATGAAGCGCGCCCCGGCGGCCGCCAGGTCCATCGCCTCCTCGTGGATCGCCCGCGCCAGGTCCAGCACGAACTCGCGCCGCGAGCCGTAGTGCTCGTCGAAGCTCCAATCCGCGATGGTGTACGGGCCGGTGAGCATCCCCTTGACGGGCCGCGCCGTGAGCGACTGCGCGTACTCCCATGCCTCGACGGTGATGGGATGCGTGCGCCGCACCCTGCCCACCGCGATGGGCTTGTGGTAGTAGCGGTTGCCGTAGCTCCGCACGAGGCCGCCGATCTCGAAGCCGGCCAGCTCCTCGGCGAAGTACGTGGCCATGTCGCCGCGGTACATCTCGCCGTCGACCAGGATGTCGACCCCGAGTTCCTCCTGGAACCGGATCCAGTCCTCCGTCGCGCGGCGCTCGAGCGCGTGCAGCTCGTCGTCGGCCAGGCGCCCGGCCGCGTGCTCGGCGCGCGCCCTGACCAGCTCCGGCGGCTTGGGGAACGATCCGACCGACGTGGTCCACAGCCCGTTGCTCATGACCGGCCTCCCCGTGCGGCAGCCCCCGGTCGCTGAGACGGCGGCGCGTAGGACCCGAGCGCGGCGCTCCGCGCATCCACGGCCCGCGGGTCGATGACCTTCGCGAGCTCCACCGGATCTGTGATGGTGGCCTTCCTGGCGGCTTCCGCCAGCGCCTCGATCTTGGCCTTCGCACGATCGCGCGGCAGGTACTCGAGGCTCGTGGAGGGCGCCAGCGCGACGCGGTCCAGGCCCCGCCCGCCAGTGGACGCGGCGTAGTGCGCGGCCCAGATCATCACCGGCTCGTCGTCCGGGCGCGTGTTCCGGGCATTCGCGACACCGCAGACGATCCCGCGTTCCCGGGGCGCGCGGGCGATCAGCTCCCAGTTGTCGGGCCCCGCGATCAGGTCAAAGAGGTGGCTCCGGAAGGGCAGCCCGAACAGCAGGTCGGGGCCGGCACCCACCGCGTCGCCCATCGTGATCGACAGGCAGAGGTGCGCCTCCTCGAGGCCGCGTGTGACCCGCCGGAGCGCCTCGCCGGCCAGCGCCCGCTCGGCCGCATCGTCCGGCCCGACCAGGGTCAGCGCGTTCTCGTCGAGCTGGATCACGGGTACACCGGCGGCCCGGAGCGCGAGCAGCTCCTGGTTCAGCGCCTCCGCCAGCGCGAGCGTCAGCCGCTCCCGGCCGATCTCGCCCGGATCGGACAGGCGCGCCAGCGTGTACGGCCCCACCAGGCACTGCTTGACCGGCGGCGCCGCGATGCCCCGCTCCTGAGCCAGGGTCGCGGCGGTGTCGCGCGCGAACCGCCAGTCGTCGACGGTGATCGGCGATTCCCAGCGGGGCGCCTCCAGCGCGCGCGGTTGGCGGTAGTAGGTGTTGGTGTCGAAGTACCGCAGGAGGCCCGTGATCTCGAGCCCGCGCAGCCCGCGCGCCACGGCCGTCTGCTGGTCGTCCCACCGGACCTGCCCGTCAGTCAGGAGCTCGAGCCCCGCGTCGATCTGCTCGGCCATCACCTCGCGAACGAGCTCGTCCTGGGCCACCCGGAACGCGGGCTCGTCGATCTCTCCGCGCTCGAGCCGGGCGTGTGCGGCGCGCACGCGGAACGGCTGGCCGGGCAGCGGGGTGCGTGGATAGGCTCCGACGAGCGTGGCGAACATGCGGACTCCCGTGGCGATGGACGTCCCGGCGATTGTACGGGAACGATCGGCGGCGGCCGGCCGTGGCCTCCAGGGCCCTCCGTGGCCTGCGGGGCCTCCCGTGGCCTCCGCGCGCCTGGCCCTCGGGGTCGGCGGGGCCGGCGCGCGACGATCGGCCGCGGATCGCCGACAATCGGACCGATGACGGATCCGCGCCTCTCCACCGCCGGCGCGCCCACCCTGGTCCCGGCCATCACCGTCCGCGGCACCCGTGGTGCCGTCGCCTCCCCGCACGCGCTCGCGACCGAGGCAGGCCTCGGCATCCTCCGCGCGGGTGGCGGCGCCGTCGATGCCGCGGTCGCCACCAACGCGGCGCTCTCGGTCGTCAACAGCTACATGTGCGGGCTCGGCGGCGACGCGTTCTGGCTGATCTGGACGCCCGAGCGCGGGCTGGAGGCCCTGAACGGGAGCGGCCGGTCGGCCTCGGCGGCCACGATCGACGCGGCGCGGGCGGGGGGCCTCGCGGCTATACCGGAGCGCGGCCCCTGGACGGTCACCGTGCCGGGCGCGATCCGGTCCTGGGGCGACGCGCACCGGCGGCACGGCCGGCTCCCCTGGCACGACCTGCTCGCCCCGGCGATCGACCTCGCGGACGGCTTCGCGGCCAGCCTCACCTGGCGCGCCACGATCGAGCGCGCGGCCGGCGTCTTCGGCACCGACTCCGACTGGGCCCAGGTCTTCCGGCCCCTCGGGCGCCCGTGGCAGGTCGGGGAGCGGGTGTGTCTGCCTGCGCTGGCGGGGACGCTGCGCCGGCTCGCGGCCGAGGGTCCGGACGACGCGTACGAGGGCGTCCTCGCGCAACAGGCGGCCGGGTACCTGGAACGGGCCGGGTCGCCGCTGCGGATCGCGGACCTTGCCGCGCACACGTCGACCTGGGGCGATCCGATCCGCGTGACGTACCGGGGCGTGGAGGCCACCTCCCATCCGCCGAACAGCTCGGGTGTCGTGGCGCTCGAGCTCCTCCAGGTCCTGGCGGCGTTCGGCCCGCCCATGCCGTCGGCGTTCGGTCCGCACGGTGTCACCGACCCGCGCTGGGTGCACCTGGTTCTCGAGGCCGCGCGCCTGGCGATTGCCGATCGCGACGCGTATCTCACGGATCCCGAGGCGATGGCCGAGGCGGCCCTCGGGGTCCTGCTCGATCCGGGCCGTGCCGCGGACCTGGCGGGCCGGATCGATCCCGCGCGCGCGACCCGGCCGCGCCCGCTCGCGACGCCGCGCGGAGGCGGGACGATCTACCTCGCGGCCGCCGACTCATGGGGCGGAGCGGTGAGCCTCATCGAGTCGAACTACGGCGGCTTCGGGTCCGGCCTGGTGGACCCGGCGACCGGCGTCGCGTACCAGAACCGTGGCGCGTTCTTCGCGCTGGACCCGGGACACGCGAACGCGCTCGCGCCGCGCAAACGGACCATGCACACGCTGACGCCCGGCATGCTCTTCCGTGACGGCAGACCCTGGATCGTGCACGGGTCGATGGGCGGCGAGATCCAGCCGCAGGTCTTCGCACAGCTCGTGTCGGCCGTGGTGGACGGAGGGCGAGCCATCGCCGACGCGGTCGCGGCGCCGAGGTTCGCCGCGGACGCAGACCGGCACTACGGGCCTCCGGCGGTCACGCGGCTCGAGGGCGGCATGCTGCCCGAGGTGGGGGAGGCACTGGCCGGCATGGGCCACGACGTGGCCTGGACCGCCCCATTCTCGAGCGCCTTCGGGCATGAGCACGCCATCGAGATCCTGCGGGACCCCGGCGCCGACCTCCCGGTGTCCTTCGCCGCCACCGCCGATCCGCGCTCGGAGGGACTGCCCGGGGCCTGGTGACGGACCCCCGGCGGTGCCTCGCTATACTCTCGGTCGGCCGGTCGCGCCGCGCTCACAACCTCCGCGGCTGGCCATCCAGTCTCGTCGGCCCACCTGCACTCGCGCCCGCGGAGCCCGGAGGGAACTGATCGCGTGAGCTCGAACATCGGACAGAACTATCCGTACTCGCGAGAGACCGAGCCGGAGCGCGCGGCAGCCGTCGAGCGCGCGTACGTGGCGTTCGAGGGCCTCCGGGAGCGCGCCGGCGGCGAGCTCACCCCGTTCCCGGCACCAGCGCGCGACGAGATCTGGTGGGTGTGGGCCTGCCCGACCGACGGGGGCGCCGGGCGGCTGCACGCGGCGGGATACGCACGGGAGCGGCGTGCGCTCTACACCGTCTGCGACGCCTGCGGGAGGTCGTTCCTCCGCTGACCGGTGGCCGCGCCGTCGCCGATGGCGAGCAGGATCGCGGCGAGCAGCGTCACGCGCGGCACGATCGAGTCGACCTCGACGTATTCGTCGGGCGAATGATCCAGTCCGCCCACGGGCCCGAGACCGTCCAGCGACGGGACGCCGGCGCCCGCGGTGGTGTTGGCGTCCGACGCCCCCCCGGTCGCCGCGTCGTGCAGCTCGAACCCCAGCGCCGCCGCGATCTCCACGGCGGCGTCGACGAGCGCGCCCGTGGCGGGAAGCCGTTCCATGGGCCAGTGGCGGCCGCGTTCCTCGACCTCGCAGGTGATGTCCGGCACGGTCGAGCGGGCCGCGATCTCGCGCACCGCCGCCTCCGCGGCCTCGAGGTCCGCGCGCGAGGGCGAGCGCAGGTCCACCTCGAGCACGGCCTCGTCCGCGACGACGTTGGGGCGCGTGCCGCCGCGGGCCACCCCCACGTTGCAGGTCACGCCCGGCCAGCGGCCGTTCAGGGCGTGCAGCGCGATCGTCTTGTGGGCCGCCTCGAGGATCGCGCTCCTCCCCTTCTCGGGCTCGACCCCGGCGTGCGCCGCCCGCCCGTGCACAAGCAGAGCCAGCGACTGGTTGCCCTTGCGGGCGCTCACGATGTCGCCGTTGGCGCGCGCGCACTCGAGGACCAGCGCGACGTCGTGCTCGGGGGCCACGGCCCGGATCACGAGGGTGCTGACGGGAGACCCGATCTCCTCGTCGGGATTCGCGATGAAGGTGACCCGGTCGAACGGCAG
>JAJYDP010000112.1 GCA_021777365.1 Chloroflexota bacterium
GACCGTCCCGGGGCCGGCGATCCCGATGTCCGTGCCGTGCTCGCGAGCCTCGCCCGCGCGCGACGTCCCGTGATCCTGGCGGGTGGCGGCGTCCTTCGGAGCGGCGCGACCGACGAGCTCGAGGCCTTCGCCGAGGCCGCGGGCATCGGGGTCGTGGCCGCGTGGCGGCGACCCGACGTGTTCCCCAACGACTCGCCGCGATACCTGGGCGCCACCGGACTCGGCGCGGCCCGCACGGTCCGCCCTCGCCTCCTCGAGGCCGACGTGATCCTCGCGCTCGGAACCCGGCTATCGCAGGTCGCGACGTTCGATTACGCGGTCCCAGGCCCCGGCACCGAACTGCTGCAGGTCGACGTCGAGCCCGGCTTCCGCGGCGACAGACCGCAGCGAGCGCGCACGGTGCGGGCCGACGCGCGGGCGTTCCTGCGGGCAGCGCTGTCCCTGATGGCGTCGAGCGAGCGGGAGACGCCACCCGGCCCGGACGAGACGCCAGGCGACGCCGGGGAGACGCCGCTCCGGCCCGGCACCCGGCTCGCGTCGGACCGTGCCGCCGACCTCGCCCGCGACCGTGCCGCCTACCTGGCCGCAGTCGACCCACCCGACCCGGGGCCGCGCGGTGACGACGCGCCGGTACACCCCGCGACCGTGGTAGCGGCGTTGCGCCGGCACCTGCCGCCGGATGCCATCCTCACCACCGACGCCGGCAACTTCGCGGGCTGGCCGGCCCGCTACCTGCCCGTCCCGGCCGGCGGGCGCTTCCTCGGGCCCACCTCGGGGGCGATGGGATACGGCCTCCCGGCCGCGGTGGGGGCGGCCATCGCTTCACGCGACCTGGATGGTCGGGCCCGGCCGGTGGTCGCCCTGACGGGCGACGGCGGCTTCGGGATGCTTATGGCCGAGCTCGAGACCGCCGTGCGGGAGCGGCTCCGGCTCGCCGTGATCGTCTTCGACAACGCGATGTACGGCACCATCCGCATGCACCAGGAACGGGCCTATCCGGGGCGGGTCGCCGCCACGGATCTCGGGCGCATCGACCTCGCCGCGTTCGCAGCGGCGTGCGGTGCCCGGGGGATTCGGGTCGCCCACGACACGGACGTCGAGGAAGCGGTCGCGTCGGCGCTGGCCGACCGCGGCGTCGTGCTGGTCCACCTCCTGACCGACCCCCGCGCGATCAGCGTCGACTCCACGCTGCCCGGGTAGCGGGCGCCGCGCATCCGGGACGCAGCGGGCGCCCCCCACGGCGACCGCACGGCCGGTCCCGCGATCAGCCGGGCCCGGCCGCCCGGAACAGCTCCAGCAGACGATCGTGGTGACGGGCGGGCGCCGCAACGATCCCGATCGACGTCGCGGGCCGCGACAGGTCGAACCACGGCTCGCCGCGGGTGGTCGTGACCAGGACCCCGCCCTCCTCGGCGATCAGGCCCGCCGCGGCGACGTCCCAGTTCGACATCCCCGTGGGGTGCACGCACGCGTCGAACCGCCCGGCCGCGGCGTACGAGAGCTCGAGCGCCGACGACCCGAGGTGGCGGGCGGCCCGAACGCTCCGTCGCAGGTCTCCCAGGTCGGAGCGCCAGTCGCGCGGCGCGTACCCCAGGGCGATCACGCAATCGTCCAGCGCGGGCTTGTCCGGGTTGCGGATCGGGCGGCCGTTGAGGCGGGCGCCGCGGCCGCGGATGGCCGTGAAGAGCTCGTCCCGTACCGGATCCAGCACCACGCCCACGGCGGGCTCACCGTCGACGGAGAGCGCGATGCTGACCGAGAAGATCGGCACCGCGTTGGCGTAGTTCACCGTGCCGTCGAGGGGATCCACGATCCAGGCGCGACCGGCACCGGCCGTCGGGGCGTCGCCCGCCGCCGTGGCGTGCTCGCCGGATTCCTCCGCGAGGATCGCGTCGCCCGGGAACGAACGCCGGATCGCATCGATGATGAGCCGTTCCGACAGGTGGTCGACTTCGGTGACCACGTCGCGAGCGCTCTTGCGACGGATCTCCCGGACCCTCCCGAGCCGCTCGAGCTGGACCTGGCCCGCAAGGCGCGCCGCGGTCGTCGCGACGCTGATCGCGAGGGCGGCGTCGGCGGGGGACAGGTTCCGGAGGTGGGCCACGACCGCATTCTATGGGTCACCCGGTCCATGGGTCGCCCGGTCCATGGGTCGCCCGGCCCATGTGCCGGGTTGCGTCAATGCCCCATCCTGAGCGGGTGCCCCTGATCGCCACCGACCGCCTCACCAGGCGATACCCTGGCGTGACCGCCCTCGACGGCGTGACGCTCTCGCTCGACGGCGGGATCGTCGGGCTGGTCGGCGCGAATGGCGCGGGCAAGTCAACCCTGCTGAAGGTGCTGCTGGGCCTCGTACGGGCGACCTCCGGCCACGCCGCCGTGCTGGGCCTGGACACCGCGACCCACGGGAGCGAGATCCGGCAGCGCGTGGGGTACATGCCGGAGCACGACTGCCTGCCGCCCGACGTCGGCGCCGCCGACTTCGTGGCCCACATGGCGCGCATGAGCGGTCTGCCCGCGGGGGCGGCCCGGGAGCGGTCGGCCGAGACGCTCCGGCACGTCGGCCTGTACGAGGAGCGGTACCGCGCCATCGGTGGGTACTCGACCGGGATGCGCCAGCGCGTCAAGCTCGCCCAGGCGCTCGTCCACGATCCGTGCCTGCTGCTCCTCGACGAGCCGACCGCCGGCCTGGACCCGGCCGGGCGCGAGGAGATGCTCGCGCTCGTCCGCCGGATCGGGACAGAGTTCGGCATCGCGATCGTCATGGCGTCGCACCTCCTGGGGGAGGTGGAGCGCGTCTGCGACCACCTGGTCGCGATCGACGCCGGCAGGCTGATCCGGTCCGCGCCGCTGGCCCAGTTCACGGCGCTGACCCGCGTCCTCACCGTCGAGGTCGAGGAGGGCGCCGATCGGCTGGCGGAGGCGCTGGGCCGGTTCGGGCGCACGGCGCACCACGAGGGCCGGCTGGTGCTGGTGGACCTCGACGGCCCTCCGCTCTACGACCTGGTACGCGACCTGGTGGTGGAGCTCGGCCTGCCGCTCGCCCGCATCGAGCAGGGGCGGCACCAGCTCGAGGACCTGTTCCGGACGGTCGAGGACCCCGGGATGGCCCCCGAGGCGGCGAAGGAGCCAGAGGCGGCGAAGGAGCCGGCACGGTGAGCCCGATGGGCGGCCAGCCCCTGCCCGGCCCCACCCTGTCCGGCGCGGGCCCCACCGTCGCCACGTCTGCCGGCGGCAGCATCTACGACCTCGGGTACCAGCACTACGACGGGCGCCGCCTGGGGCGCGTCTACGCGTTCCGCTCGCTCTACACGCACGGTCTCGCCGCGGCGTTCGGCATCGGCCGGAGCGCGCGCTCGAAGGTCGTCCCGATGGGACTGTTCGCGATCGTGCTCGTCCCGGCGATCGTCGAGCTCGGCATCAGCGCGCTCGCCGGCGACCTGCTGCAGCCGGTCCGGATCGCGAACTACTTCTCGCTGGTCGGCACCGTGATGCTCCTGTTCTGCGCGGCGGTGGCCCCGGAGCTGGTGGGACGCGACCAGCGGAACCACGTCCTGTCGCTGTACTTCACGCGGGCGCTGGAGCGGCGCGACTATGCACTCGCGAAGTTCGCCGCGCTGCTCACCGCGATGCTGCTGATCGCGCTCGTCCCCGAGATCGTCCTGTACGTGGGAAGCGCGCTCGTGCGCCCCGACCCGATCGGCTACGTGCGCGATCACCTCGACCAGCCGGGGCCCATGCTCGCGAGCGCGCTCGTGACCTCGGTCCAGGTCTCGACGGTCGCCCTCGCGATCGCCGCCCTCACCCCGCGACGGGCCTACGCGACCGGGGGGATCGTCGCGTTCTGGTTCATCGCAGACGGGCTCGGCACGCTGATCGCGTCGGCGGGCCAGAGCGACTGGACCCGCTACGGCGTCCTGCTGAGCCCATCGCTCATGGGGGACGGTGCCGTCAACTGGTTCTTCGGCAGCGCTGGCGACGCCATCCTCCGGCGGGCCGACCTTCCGGGGTGGTGGTACGTGATCGCCGCCGTCGCCCTCGCGACCGCGGCCGGAGCCATCGTGCTGCGGCGCTACGCGAGGATCGCGGCGTGACCGACCGCCGGCCGCTCTGGGCTCCCACGCCGGTACCGGCGGAAGTCGCGGCGTCCCCGCTCGCGGCCGTGCACGTGGCGCGCTGGTACGGGAACGTGGTCGCGGTGAACGACGTCACCTTCGGCATCGGCGCGGGCGTCACCGGGCTGCTGGGCCCGAACGGGGCAGGCAAGTCGACCCTGCTCCACATGCTGGCCGGGCTGCTCGCCCCCTCCAGCGGGCAGGTGCTGGTCCGAGGTCGCCCGGCCGGCCGGGATCCCGCCGTCTACCGCCAGCTCGGACTTGCGCCGGAGCGCGATGCGGCGTACGACTTCCTGACCGGGCGGGAGTTCGCGCTGCTCTCGGCCCGCCTGGCACGCCTGCCCGACCCGGGCGGGGCCGCGCGCCGGGCGATCGCGCTGGTCGACCTGGAGGGCGCCGCGGACCGCGCGATCGGGGGATACTCGAAGGGGATGCGTCAGCGCGTGAAGCTCGCGGCGGCGCTCGTCCACGATCCACCGATCTTGCTGCTCGACGAGCCGTTCAACGGCATGGACCCCCGGCAGCGGCTGCACATGATGGACCTGCTCAACCGCATGGCGTCGGAAGGGCGCGTGATCCTCTTCTCGTCGCACATCCTCGAGGAGGTCGAGCGGCTGGCGCAGCAGGTCCTGGTGATGGTGGCGGGCCGGCTCGCCGCCGCGGGCGACTACCGGGCCCTGCGACGCCTCATGACCGATCGCCCGCACACGTTCCGGCTGCACACGAGCGACGACCGTGCCATGGCCGCCGGGCTCGTGGCGGAGGCGCCGGTGCTCGGCGTGCAGCTCGGCGACGACGCCCTGGACGTGCGCGCGGCCGACTATGGCTCGTTCACCGGAATCGTGGCCCGGGTGGCGCAGCGGGCGGGCGTGTCCCTGTACGAACTCCGGCCGACCGATGAGACCCTCGAGTCGGTCTTCAGCTACCTGGTTGGGCGCTGATGGACCGCGACGGCATCCTCCGCCAGCTCGTGGTGCTGACCGCTCGCCAGGCGCTCGGGCGCCGGCGGATGCTCCTCGCGGTGCTCGCCGGGTGTGCGCCCATCCTGGTGTCGGCCATCTACCGGCTCGCGGGAGGCCTGGAGTACGAGAGCTGGACCGCGGGGCTGCTCGACAACCTCGTGATCGCCACGCTGCTGCCGCTGGTCGCCCTGATCTTCGGCACGTCCGTCCTCGGTAGCGAGGTGGAGGACGGCACCCTCGTCTACCTGCTCGTCCGCCCGATCGCGCGCTGGCAGATCGTGCTCGCCAAGCTGGCCGTGGCCGCCGTCGCCACCGCGGCGATCATCGGGGCATCGGCCGTCATCGCGACCCTGATCTCCCTCCCCGGCGCCGCCGGGCCCGGGACCGCGGGTGCCGCCCTCGCCGGTGTCGCCTGGGGCGCGCTCATCTACACGTCGATCGCCCTGGCGCTGAGCCTCGTGACGGGCCACGCGCTGATCGTCGGGCTCGCCTACGTATACATCTGGGAGGGCGTCGTCGCCGGCCTGTTCACGGGTACCCGGCTGATCAGCGTCCACCAGTACGTGCTGGGCGTCGCGGCGGCGCTCGACCCTGCGCAGCCATCGCTGCTGCCATGGCACCTCGACCTGGCGGCCTCGCTGGAGCTGGGCGCCGTGGTAGCCGTGGGCGCGACGCTCATCGCGATCCGGCGGCTGGCGCGCTTCGAGGTGGCCGAACGCGGGTGACCCGGCGCCGCGCGGCGGGTCAGCGACAGGACGCCGTGAGCCCTCCCAGCAAGTAGGCGCCGGCGCTCGGGTCCGGCGCCGGCAAGGACGTGGTCACCGTGATCGTCCCGCCGGCCGGAATCGGCCGCGTCAGGAAGACCGGGTCGTCGGGCCGCAGGACCCCGCCGCGCGACACCTGGCAGGTGGCGGGTCCCTCCTTCGTGCCCCGGTTCGCCACCTGGATGGCGAGGCTCGCCCCGCCGTTCGCGAGGATCGCCTGCCCCACCAGCCGCGAATCGAACGGGCCCACGCCGGCGGTGAGGACCCTGGCGAGCATCGCGAGCAGGAGCACGCCGATCCCGACCCCGGCCAGCATCGTCGCATGCAGCTGGGTGGCGCTCGGGGCCCCGATGTGCCCGGGGTTGTCCAGTTCGCACAGCGACACACCGAGCGGCGTGGGGCGGCCACAGCGAACGCATCGATCGTGCGGCCCGGACGCCAGGGTCGGGTCGAGGGCCGTCGCCGGGAGACGCGGGTCGGGCATGGGGGAAGAGCGTAGCGCGAACCCCGCGGCGGCGCGTCCGATCCACCATCGGGCCGTCGCCGGGTCCCCGGGCCCACCGGGTACGATGGTCGGTACCCGCACCGAGGATCGGCAGTGCCAGCTTCCGCCCCCGGGACGCCCCCGCAGCCTCGCCGCGCGGCGACCGTCACGTTCGAGCACGTCCGCAAGCGGTACGCAAAGCACCCGGATGGCCAGGTTGCGGTCGACGACCTGAGCTTCTCGGTGCCCGCCGGGGCGACCTGCGTGCTGGTGGGACCGTCCGGGTGCGGCAAGACCACGACCCTCAAGATGGTCAACCGGCTGATCCAGCCCACCGCCGGCCGGATCCTCATCGACGGGGAGGACATCGCGGCGCGGGACGCCACCCAGCTTCGCCGCGGGATCGGCTACGTGATCCAGCAGGTGGGGCTGTTCCCGCACCAGACGATCGCCGAGAACGTCTCGGTGGTGCCGCGCCTCCTCGGGTGGCCGGACGGACGGCGCCGCGAGCGGGCCGAGGAGCTGCTGGGGCTCGTGGGGCTGGATCCGGGTCGGTACATGCACCGCTACCCGTCGGAGATCTCGGGAGGAGAGCGGCAGCGCGTGGGGGTCGCACGGGCCCTGGCCGCCGATCCGCCGCTCCTGCTGATGGACGAACCGTTCGGGGCGGTCGACCCGATCGTGCGGGCGCGCCTGCAGGACGAGCTGCTGCGGCTGCAGCGCGACCTCGGCAAGACGATCATGTTCGTCACCCACGACATCGACGAGGCCATCAAGATGGGCGACCTCGTCGCCGTCATGCGGCAGGGCGGCACCCTCGCGCAGTTCGCGCCGCCGGCCGAACTGCTGGCGCACCCGGCCTCCGAATTCGTCGCCCGGTTCGTGGGGGTGGATCGGGCGCTGAAGCGCCTGACGCTCCGCCGGGTCGAGGAGCTCCCCCTGCAGCCGGCGCCGGTGGATGCCGGCGCGGCGACACGGCTCTCGCCGCTCCTGGAGCGAGGCACGACCCTCCGGGACGCGCTGTCGCTCCTGCTCGACGCTGCGGTCCGCTCCGGGATCGTGGTCGACGACGCGGGCCGGCCGGTGGGGCTCGTCACGGTCGACGCGATCACCGACCTGCTGCATGAGCAGGACGGCGAGCCGGGCCCGCCGTCCGCGGGCCGGGACGGCTGAGGTCACGGTGCCGAGCGAGCCGCTGGTGCGGTGGCCGTGGGTGGCCGCGCACCTCGACGAGATCGGGGCCGCGCTCGGGCAGCACGTGCTGCTGACCGCGATCGCCGTGGCCGCCGGCCTGGCGATCTCGTTTGCGCTGGCCCTGACCGCGCACCGGTACCGCCGCGCGGAGGCCCCCATCACCTGGGCCGCGGGCGTGGTCTACACGATCCCCAGCCTGGCGCTGTTCGTACTCCTGATCCCCGTCACCGGCCTGTCCACGCTCACCTCGGAGATCGGCCTGGTCGGGTACACCCTGCTGATCCTCATCCGCAACATCCTGGCCGGCCTCGACGGCGTCCCGGCGGAGGTGCTGGAGGCGGCCGACGGGATGGGCCTGACGCGCCTCCAGCGGCTGCTGCGGGTGGAGCTGCCCATCGCCCTCCCGGTGATCCTGGCCGGCGTCCGGATCGCCACCGTGACCACGATCGGGCTCGTCACGGTCACGGCGCTGATCGGGCAGGGTGGCCTGGGGCAGCTGATGCTCGCCGGGTTCATCAACCTCTTCCCCACCCAGATCTACGTCGGCGCGATCCTGTCCGTCGCCCTCGCCGTGCTCGCAGACGCCGCACTGCTGCTCGCGCAGCGTGCGCTCACACCGTGGGCTCGCGCGCACGGCGGCGGGAGCTGACCCGATGCAGCTCCTGCTCCAGGTCCTTGCCTGGTTCACGGACCCGATGCACTGGCAGGGTGCCGACGGGATCCCGGTGCGCGTGCTCGAGCATGTCGAGGCCTCGGGACTCTCGGTGGTCGCGGCGGCGGCGGTCGCGCTGCCGGTCGGCCTGGCCGTGGGCCACACCGGCCGGAGCGCGTTCATCGTGAGCAGCGTGGCCAACCTGGGGCGTGCCCTCCCCTCGTTCGCGCTCCTCCTGATGCTGATCCCGATCGCCGTGGACCTGCGCCTGGACTTCAGCACGTGGCCCATCCTCGGCGCGATGGTGCTGCTCGCCATCCCGCCGATGATCACCAACGCCTACGCCGGGATGCGCGCGGTCGACCCGGACCTGGTCGAGGCGGCCCGCGGGATGGGCATGAGCGGTGCCCAGGTGCTGGTGCGCGTGGAGCTGCCGCTCGCGCTGCCGGTGATCCTGACCGGCGCGCGTCTGGCGGCGGTGCAGGTCGTGGCCACGTACACGCTGGGCGCGGTGGCCGGAGGCGGAGGGCTGGGCCGCTACATATACGACGGGTTCGCGACCCAGGACACCGCGAAGATGGTGGCGGGGGCCACGCTGGTCGCGCTCCTCTCGATCGCCACCGATGCCGCGTTCGGGCTCCTCGCCCGGGCGACCGCGCCGCATGGTGCGGCCCGGGCGCACCGGCGCCGGGAGACGGTCCCGGCCGGCTCGCCCGCCGCCTGAACGGCGCTCGACACGGCGGCCAGCCTGGAACCCGGCGGCCCGCCCGGAAGCCGGGGGTAGAATCCGGGTTCCGTCGGGCAACCCAGCCAGACGGACCTGCATGAAAGGGGGGTACCCAGTGCGGTTCCACCGCATGCTGGCCCTTGGGGCGTCTGCGCTGGTGCTTGCGAGCGCCTGCGGGACGGGAGGGGGCAGCACCCCGGCCACCAGCGCGGCACCGGTCGCCCAGCCATCCAGCCAGACCAGCGCACCCGCCGCCTCGGCAGTCGTGTCGGCCCCGGCATCGCCGGCCGCATCCGCCGCGGCACCGTCCGCGGCGGCGGACTCGATCTCCAGCAGGCTCGTCCTCGGGGGCCCGCCCGAATGTCCGCAGCGGCCGTTCTGCCTGGTCGGGCTCCAGAAGGTGTATGGCCTGGCCTTCAAGTCGTTCCTGCCGCTCGATGCGGGCGGCCCGCTCACGGTCGCGGCGCTGCAGACCGGCAAGGTGCAGGTGGGGCTCCTGTTCACCTCGGACCCCAGCATCCAGGTCGACGGGTTCGTCCTGCTCAACGACGACAAGCACCTCCAGGCGTCCGACAACATCGCCCCCGTCATCCGAACGGCGGTGCTCAAGGCGCACCCGGACATCGCGACGCTGCTCGACCAGATCTCGTCGAAGCTGACCCAGGCCCAGCTCACCTCGCTCAACAAGCAGGTGACCGTGGACAAGACCGACCCCGCCGACGTGGCCCGGGCCTGGCTCCAGCAGCAGGGCTTCGTGCCGACCGGCGGCACCAGCAAGGGCACCGTCGTGGTGGGGTCCACCAACTTCTCCGAGCAGCTCGTCCTCGCCGAGCTCTACGCGCAGCAGCTCGAGGCGAACGGCTACACCGTGACTCGCAAGTTCAACCTGGGCAGCCGCGAGGTCGTCCAGCCGGCCATCCAGAGCGGGCAGATCGACCTCTACCCGGAGTACCTCGCAACGCTCACCGAGTACCTGGACAAGGGCACCGGCCTCGCGACCACCGACCCGGCGAAGACGTCGAAGGTCCTGGCCGGCCTGCTCGCGCCGAAGGGTGAGTCCGTGCTGGCCTACGCCCCCGCCACCGACGAGAACGGGTTCGCCGTCACGAAGCAGACCGCGCAGCAGTACGGGCTGGTCAACATCAGCGACCTTGCGAAGCCCGCGCCGTAGCATGACCTCGACCCCGTCGAACCCTGCGATCCCGGAGGGCGTGCGGCGGTTCCTGGCGGAGCCGGGCCACTTCGCGGTGGTCGCGACGCTGGACCCGGACGGCGCGGTCCACCAGGCCGTGGCCTGGTACCTGCTCGCCGGCGACGCGATCGTGCTGAACTCGCGCGTGGGGCGCCGCTGGCCCGACAACCTCCGGCGGGACCCGCGGGTGAGCGTGGCGGTCGCGGATGCGTACCGCTGGATCTCGCTCCGCGGCGAGGTCGAGGTGATCGACGACCAGGAGCGCGCGCAGGCCGACATCGGGGCGATGGCCCGTCGCTACCACGCCGACGACCCGGCCGCCGCCGAAGAGCAGATCCGCGCGTTCCGGGAGCAGGTGCGCGTGTCATTCGTGCTGTCGCCGGCCCTCGTGGCGGCGCACCTGGAGGAGTGATCGGAGATGGGTCAGCCACGCATCGGCTACGCGGCCATGCTCGAGCAGTTCGCGCCCCGGGACCTGGTCGACTGGTCCGTTGCCGCCGAGGCCGCGGGGTTTGACGGGATCATGGCCGCCGACCACGTGCAGCCGTGGATCCCGCGCCAGGGCAACGCGGCGTTCGTGTGGTCCTACATGACCGCGGCCGCCGAACACACGCGGGGCGACATCGGGCCTGGCGTGACCTGTCCGTCGTTCCGCATGCACCCGGCGATCGTGGCCCAGGCCGCGGCGACCATGGCGACCATGTACCCCGGTCGCTTCTGGCTGGGGATCGGGTCCGGCGAGGCGCTCAACGAGCACATCGTGGCGCCGTACTGGCCCGAGGTCGCGGAGCGGATCACGCGCATGTTCGAGGCGATCGAGATCATCCAGAAGCTGTTCACCGGCAAGGACGTCAAGCACCGCGGCGAGCACTTCCGCATGGAGACCATGCGCCTCTGGACCATGCCGGAGACGCCGCCGCCGATCTACGTGGCGACCGCGGGGCCCGTCACCGCCGAGAAGACGGGGCGCCTGTGCGACGGCATCATCACCGTCGGGGCGGCGGACGAGAAGATCGACACGGTCTTCGCGCGCTTCGACAAG